>JBILVZ010000001.1:0-115154 GCA_044370175.1 Methylococcaceae bacterium | reverse complement strand
AATAGTCCGGTGGGGGAAGTGGTACCTATGCCAACGTTACCAGAAGAATTTATTCGTACTCTACTTGTTTCAACTTGTGAAATATCGATATAACCAGATCCTCCATTTATAAACATATTCCCACTTGATCCCGTTCCATAAATTCTGTTGTAAGGTAAATTGCCTGCATGATCCATTTTTACATCTGATGTTTCAAACGAGATCCCTGCTCCAATAGCAGCAGCAGTTTTATAGTGAAAACCTGCTGTTGGATTAGTTGTCCCAACCCCCACATTGCCACCAAGTAAAGCAATTGGACGAACTGTGCCTCCACTAGCTTGCTCAGTTTCGATGCTAAACACATTGGAATTGTTTATGAATCCAATAGACGCAAATTCATCAGCAGTTGAGTCTGAGTTATAGATGCGAAACTCTTGGGAGTTGGTACTCCTTTTAAGGGCTAAAATGTTAGCTGCATCTCTAGCTAGCGCTACGTCGATTCCTGAACCCGAGCCATCATCAGTGGCTACAAAACCAAGTGAAGTGGTAGCAGGAAGCGCTAGTTGTGACCCCGTAAAACCAAAGATTTTATTTCCTGTCACCGTCATGTAGACACCACCTGATGCCCAAATTCTTTCTGGGGTGCCTGGAAAGTAGTAGTTACTTCCTCTGATTGATCCATTTACATCCAACTTAATACCTGGTGCAGTAGTACCAATCCCCACATTGCCATCAGATGAGATTTGAAATGGGGTGGTGTCAGATGCTTCGTCATTGACTAAAAATGAACTGCCAGATCCAGTATTTGTGAGAGAGAAAACTTCAGTACCATCTATAGCTATATCTGTGGAAGCATCAAGCGCTAGTTGGTCTTTAAACTCACTAAAGTCCAGTCCATCAGCAGCAATACTCAGTGTGACTGCAGCATTTTCACTGCCAGAACCTGTCACAGAAATCAGTGAAGAACCAGAATCAGCGATGGTAGCCACATAGTTTCCTGTGGTGTGAGTGGCTAGGGTAATTAAGTTGCTGAGTGTATTTGCACCAGTGCCGCCATTAGTAATTGGCAAAACTCCAGTTACGTCTGTGGTGAGATCAATTTGTCCGAGGGTAATTTGTTGGCCAGATAAAGTGAGGTAATCATAACTTCCCGCCAGGGTGATCGCATCATGGCTCCCTGCAGATGTAATGGCTGTATCCAGAGCAACTAAAGATGCTGTGAGAGTCTGGCTGGAGGTTAGGTAGTTGGCCCCAGTATAGCTGCGGCTGCCAATAGCAACATTAATTTTTTCCAAAGAGGCTGTCAGCGTTTCTGCATCTGTCAGAGCAAGTCCATTGGTATAGTCACGACTACCAATAGTAGTTTCTAGTGCATCTATATCTGCTGTTGCGTCAGCACTGGTCGCAGAAATTGTCAGTTTTTTGTTAGTAGTATCAATTCCTACTGAAATGCCGGCACCTGCTGCAACCGTAACGGTGTCAGTGTTTGAGCCAGCAGAAAAAGTAGTGTCACCCACTTTGATTGACTTAAAAATTTTCTGATCAGAACCTTTGTCGGTATTTTCAATCGTGAACTCCTGTGTGCCGGTGACTGCAATGCCACCACCTGCCGTGGCTTTATAGAGCAGATTAGAGCCTAAGACTTTTCCGTTACCAACATCTACTGTTGTCCCCTCTGCTTTTAGGCCGCGATTGAGCAGTAAATCACCCTCAATTATCACATTGTCATTAAACGTTGAGATGCCAGTTACGTTCAGAGTTGTGTCTGCACGTACTGGTCCCTCGAGTGCTGTCTCACCAGTCACGGTGATAGCAGTTGTTGTAATAAACTCAGTAAACGTCGTAGGCACATTAAACTGCAGAAGTGGATTGGCAATGCTTTCACCTAAAACTCGTGAGCGATTCTCGGCCTGTGAGAGTTGTTGAGCCGTAGCTGCTTCTTGCTTTGTCGCAAAAATACTGCCCGTTACAGTGTGAAAGAGCGCGGGGTTAAAGAGCTTAACGGCCGCACCAACTGTTCCTGTTGTAAGTACAAAGAAAAAGGCAAAAAACACCACAAACAACCCACGTACCATACGTGTGGGTCTCGTTTTTAGGGGACTCACTTCGGTTTGCCTAAATAAGAGAGGCATGTATATCACTATATCTGGTTTTATGTGGTAGTTTCAAGGGTTACTTTCGCTGATATGAACACAGTATGTGCGCTTGTGATTAAGTCGATTTTCTGGGTATACTGAGAGTACCTATGTATGCTCGATTATCTCGCTGGCACTGTGTGGCTTTTGTGCTATTTATATATTTTTTGTGCCTCAAATATACCGTGTTTGCCCCAATTCAAAAGGTATATGCGCAGGAACTAAGTGTCGCTCGCCCAATCACAATTGCAGGTGAAACACCTGATGGCTCTCTCATTTCCTACGATGGCACTCAGTACGAGCTCAGCCAAAATGAGTATGACAATACACTGTTTGGAGTGGTAACTACCAGCGCCACGATTGAGTATAAAAGTTCTGATGGAGCTGTCCCAGGGGCACATCCAGTCATCAGTACGGGCATTGCTCGAGTTAGAGTGACGACTGCCAATGGCCCTATTTCCATTGGTGATACGATTACGACTTCGAGTACTGCAGGCGTGGGTATGAAAGCCACAAAATCTGGTTTTATTGTGGGAGTTGCGCAAGCCGATTTCTCAGACACTGGTGAAGGATCTATTCCTGTTTTATTAAACATCAAGTTTGCATTTGCAAAAGAATCGCCATTTGCTGAAAAGATCCGCGTTCAGCTTTCTGATATGTTAAAACTTTCTGGGTTAACAATCATTGATGATCCAATTATGTCACTGCGCTACCTCTTAGCTACTGGTGTAGTCATTACCTCGTTGGTAGTAACTTTTTTGACAGTGGCGAAAGTGGCGCGGGGTGGGGTAGAAGCAATCGGCCGCAATCCCTTGGCAAGTAAAGCAATCATGTTTAGTATCATTATGAATACGATAATTAGTATCGCAATTGTTGGCATTGGACTGACAGCTGCTTACTTTATTACAACGGTATAGCGAAAGGAATTCATGGATATTCAGCTGCCCTTTATCCTCATCCTTGAATCAATTGGATTGGTGCTCGCCATTATTGCAATTTGGTCATTTATTTGGAGTAGGCGAACTCACAGCGATCACAAAATTCAAGCAGCGCTAGAAAGCCATTTACATGGAGTGTTAACCGCAGAGCTAGAAGTTGTAAATAAAGAACTCAAAAAAGAAATGCAGCTTGCGCTCAAAGATGCAGCGCACCTTTTAAAATCTAATCACGAAAAACTCTGCAAAGAATCAGCAGAACTTTTAGCAGCGTTTGCCCAAACTATCAATCAAGAAATGACTCAGATGTTGCAAGAACAGCACCAACACTTAGAAAAAATATTTACCACTAAACAGGCAGAGATCATGCATGAATTGGAGTTGTATAGACAGCGCAAAATCAAGGAGCTGGATGCACAGTCCGATGAAGTATTAAAAAAACTACTACAGCGAAAAGTCTGGCGTACTCTGCAACAGGTAGACCAGCACACGGTCGCTAAAGCAGCAGTCCAAGAAATAGTCAGTAGTGGGGATCTGTCAGTATGAGCCAAGTGTCCATCGATACGCTACTACAACATATAACGCGCACCATTACTTTAGAAACGGAGTTAGTGGCGCTGATTCAACAATTGGAAGACTGTAAAAATAAATTGTATACAACCCAAAAGACGTATAAAAATTTTTTAGAGCCAGTGCCAGCTGCCGTAGTCGATAGCATCCCAACTGAAGTTGTTGCCGACCAGCAAAAACTTGACGAATGGTTGCAGAGTATCATCCAAGCGCTGCAAAAAGTTCCGATAGCTACGCTGACAGTAGCATATCTACCTTCTGTGCGTGAGCGCACCGAGCTGGTCAAGTTGTTGCAGTCAAACTTTACCAATTCAGTTGTCTTACGCATTACGACGGACTATACGCTTCTAGCTGGCGCAAAGATTGCAGTAGGATCACTACAAAGACACAGTACCTTGCAAGCTGATTTAGAGGAACTAGTAGAAAAATTGGAGAGAAGTAATGGCTCGTAACACGCAGGAATTTGGTCAAGTTGAGTTGGTACGTCATCCACTGGTGGTTGTGCGAGGTCTGCCGCGCGCTCAAGTGGGTGAGCTGGTACACTTTTCAAGTGGCGCCTATGGGCAAGTTTTCTCTCTCAATTCTGATAGTCTTGATGTTTTAGTTTTTGCAGCAGAGAGCTTGCAAGTAGGTGAAACGGTGACTCGGTTCGGACACCCACTGACTATCACGCTAGCAAAGTCGCTGACAGGCAAGCTGCTTGTACCACTACAAGTAATTACACAAGCAAGTTCTACAGGTCGGAGCGTAGACTCTCCACCACAAGCACTGCAAACACGCCGCCGAATTACGCAATCACTTACCACTGGAATATCTATTGTCGATATTGTCTTGCCACTGGGCAAAGGACAGCGGCAGCTGTTGGTAGGCGACCGCAAAAGTGGGAAAACTACCTTTGCGATACAACTGAGTGCGGCTCAGGTTCAAGCTGGAGCGGTAATTGTCTATGCCGTCATTGGCAAACTGCATAGTGAGATCAAAAAAATCCAAGCTGCTTTTCAAACTAAAGGAATTGCTGACTCAGTAACACTTGTGGCAAGTGCGGCTGATGATCCACCATCTGTAATTTATCAAACACCCTTTATTGCAATGGCGATTGCTGAGTACTTACAAGCGATGGGGAAAGATGTAGTAGTTATTTTTGATGATTTAACAACCCATGCTAAGTACTATCGTGAAATTGCCCTGATAGGCAAACGATTCCCTGGCCGTGATTCATATCCTGGCGATATGTATTACACCCATGCTCGGTTGCTTGAGCGCGGCGGCTGTTTTGCTCACCAGGATCACCCAGAAACTGGAGTATCGATCACCTGTTTGCCAATTGCTGAAAGTGCAGATGCCGACTTAACAGATTTTATAGTTTCCAACTTAATCAGTATGACTGATGGGCATCTGCTCTTTGATAGCATGATCTATGCACAAGGACACAGACCAGCAATTCATCCAGGACTTTCAGTAACCCGTGTTGGAAAACAAACACAGACCACTTTGCAGCGAGAGCTGACGCACAAAGTTACTTCATTTATCAATCAGTATCAGAAAACAATGAGCTTAACGCACTTTGGTGCCGAGCTGACTGGAGCTGCTAAAACAGTCCTCTCTAGAGGTGATGCATTGTTTGCATTTCTCGGTCAGACCAAAGATGCGGACTATGCCCCCAATGTTTTATCGATCATATGTGCGGCCGTTATGTTAGATTGGTTTTCACAAAGTGTTACTGCAGAAGTTGTGCAAGCACGTGATACGTTGCAGGTGCGCTATAGTACTGAACCAGCTATTCGTTCACAAATTGATGAGCTACTTTCTCAAAACAAAACTTTGGTAGAACTATCAGCAGTCCTAACCAACACACGACCGTCTATCACACAACTATGGCAACCCTTAAAGCAATAAAATACCAGCACAACTTTGCTGAGCAACTCTATGGGCTTGTAGATGTTACGCAAGGTATTGCCGTGATGCGCATGCAGCAGGTGCGCACTTCCGTGCTGCAAACACGCACGTACATGGAAGGAATCATTGCGGTGTTTCGAGACATCCGCCGCTCTCACAGAAAAGAAGTTGAGCGTTTAATTGCAGAAAAGAAACACGTCTCACTGATTCCTGCCAAAAAACGAGGTTCAATTTGTATCTTACTGAGTGCTTCAGGAAAGTTTTCTGGGCAGTTGACACGCAAAGTTTTTGCAGAGTTTGTTGCACATGTTAAACGTACTGACTGTGAGGTGGCAGTGGTGGGCTTGAGTGGTCGTGAGTTGGTGGGTGATTTTTTTAAAGATGCTATTCGCCCACAGTACTACAATCTGGATTTAGAACACCCAACCCGCGAACAACTTGCAGAGTTGTTAATTCACATTTTAGAGTATGAAAATATTACCGTTTTTACGGGCAAGTTTCAAAGTTTAGTTGTACAGGTGCCCACCGCCTACAATATCACTGGGTATGATGTACTTTGTCAAGAAAACACGCAATCACCAAGAAAACATGATTTTCTTTTTGAACCATCACTGCAAAAAATAATTTCTTTTTTTGTGGCACAAGTTACTGCGACACTAATGCGTGAGACACTAGCAGAATCAAAGCTTGCCAACTTAGGTTCACGCATCATGGTTCTTGAATCATCACGCAGTAGCATTGGTGGAGAAATTACCAAGTTAGAAAAAGTAGTTCAGCGGATGAAGCGGCGCGTGGATGGTCGCAAGCAATCTAATCGACTCAGTAGTATGCGATTTTGGAGTTAATATATGGTATCTACAGGCAGAATTATTAGTGTATTACAGCACGTTGCTGAGGTGGAGTTCTTGAGCGATCCACCGAGCATGCATGAAGTAGTAACACTTGTGGCAGATGAACAGGCTGTTTTGGAAGTACAGCAGAGTGCAGGTTTGCATACCTACTTTTGTTTTATTTTACGGGGGAGTTCTGAGCTTGTGCGTGGTGCTGAGGTGCTCAGGACACATAAACCCCTCCAGATCCCGGTGGGTGAAGGAGTGTTAGGGAGAGTATTTACGGTACTGGGTGAACCGCTAGATGGCGGTGGCAGTTTGGGAAAAAAACATGCTCCAATTTTTGAGTACACTCCAGTCTCGCTGGAAGATGTCGCAATTCCACAAGAAATCATGGAAACAGGAATTAAAGCAGTTGATTTTTTTGCACCAATGGTACGAGGGGGCAAGATGGGATTATTTGGTGGAGCGGGGTTGGGAAAAACAGTGATCTTAACAGAGTTGATTAATAATATTGTTATTCGACAAAGTGGTGATGGGGTACGTGGCAAAAAAACAAAACTGCCAGAACGATACTCAGTTTTTGCAGCAGTTGGGGAGCGGTCTCGCGAAGTACAAGAACTTGTTGAAAACTTGGCACAGGCTGATGCACTGGCTAAAACAAGTGTCATTGTCGGGCAGATGGGAGAAAATCCTGCAGTGCGCTTTGAGACTGCCTATGCTGCGGTGCGAGTGGCGGAGTACTTGCGCGACACTATGCACAGTGATGTTCTATTTTTTATGGACAATATCTATCGGTTCAGTCAAGCAGGCTATGAGCTTTCTACTTTGATGCAGAGTATCCCTTCTGAAGATGGCTATCAGCCGACACTCCCATCAGAAATTTCTCAAATCCAGTCACGATTGTACTCTACACAAGAAAACTCTATCACGAGTATTCAGACAGTCTACTTGCCATCAGATGATTTGACCGATTTGGCAGTACGTTCACAGTTCCCGTACCTTGACGCAATGGTAGTTTTCTCCCGAGATATTTATCAACAGGGACGTCTCCCAGCTATTGATTTATTGGCATCTACTTCAGCAGCGTTAACTCCTGACGTAGTTGGACAGCAGCACTATACTACCTATATAGCAGCCAAGAAACTCTTGGAGCAAGCAGTTGCGGTTGAGCGGCTGGTCAGTATGGTTGGTCTTTCCGACCTCTCCAGTGATGATCAAGTCACCTACAAACGCGCGCAAATCTTAAAAAACTACCTAACACAGAGTTTCTTTGTCAGTGCTGTTCAAACTGGCAAGCCCGGCACTTTTGTCCCCCGCATGACGTGTGTTCAAGATGTAGCAGATATCTTACAAGGCACATTTGATAGCACTGATCCTGAGCGCTTCCTACAGGGTGGTAGTTTAGCTGAGCTGCAACTGCACTAGCAGATACGTGCCCCGATTATTTTTCACCTACACCCAAGTACACTTCCACTTGCGAGGTGTAACAGTGCAGAATTCCTCCTGCTACTGCAAAGGTTTGTTTTTCACCTTGTGTTGTTACGATCTCTAGTTTGTCTTTGATAAGAGTAATAAAGTTGGTGTGGTCGGGTAAAATATCAAAAATACCCTGCTCATTGATTGAGGTAACTGCTTGCGCAGCACCTTGATACAATATCCCGTGTTCGTCATGCACGAGTACTTCTAGGTGATCCTGAGAAACTAGCATTTCCTCCATACTTGTACTGTAGCATGTTGGGGTGTATTTACAAGCAAATTCCAGATGTTTGCACTTATACAAGAGTGTGCCTATAATACATACTTACTATTTTAAGGTCTTATGTCAAACCTCCTTGCAGATAATTTTGTATATAAGAACATTAGTGTTTCAGGGTTGCCTGGTTCTGGCTCTACAACTTTACTCAATAAACTCCGCGAACATCCTGATCTAAAGTTGCACGGCTGGAAGGGGTTTAGTGGTGGTGAGTTTATGCGTGCATACGCAGCAGAACGAGATTTACTCGATCAAGATGGTAAACTCCATCACACTGCAGAAGCGTATGGAGAAGACTTTGATCGAGAAGTAGATATGGGGATGCGAAATCGTCTCTCCACAGAAAATTTCTGGATCTTAGAATCTTGGTTGTCGGGTTTTATGGCTCAAGGTGTTGCGGGTACCTGTAAAATTCTGATGATCTGTAGCAACACTGCAGTCAAGGTGGATCGCATTGTTAATCGCGATAAGGTCACACCAGAGCAAGCGCTTGAAAATATGAACCACCGCTATCGTACTAATGTTGCTAAATGGCGCAGAATGTACAAGCAAGAGTGGCATGATTGGGTCGTAGCAAAAGGAAAAGCGACCGAGAGTGATCCGATTGATTTTTGGCAGCCAAATTTATACGATATAGTTGTAGATACGTACTCCACAAACCAAAGCGAAGCACTGGACTTAGTTATACATGCCATCACTCGCAAAGAAGCGCACTAAAACAGCAGCAAGCTCGATCGGACAAGAGTCCCACATCGTCTTCTATCCCATGGTGGTCTTGACGCTCGTCTTGTGGATTCTGTATCGTCGACTATTTGATTTCCCCGTTCTTTTTGATGAAACAATAGGAAAAGCATTATTCTTTGGTTTTCCGGTTTGGCTCTATATCAATATGGTAGGGGCCAAAAAAATCCTTGAAACAATGTCATTGCGTAAGTTTCAATCAGGAGTTTTACTAGGCCTAGCAGTTGGTGGTATTTTTGGCTTTGCCACCTCAATACTCACCCTATTCACTCGTGATGTCCCGGTGCAGTCCGTAGCGCTCTTTAGCTCTGAGCGATTCTGGGGTGAGTTTATTCTGGCTTTATTTACTGGCTTTTGGGAGACACTACTATTTTTCACTTTTATCCTGACCGTCATCCAAGAAAAATACTCTCGGTGGGCAGTTTCCAACCAAGCACTTTTAGCAGCCCTCATCTTTCTCATCTTTCACCTTCCCAATATTTATTTGCGCTTTTCTGATATCTCGATCCAAGCGATGTTTTTCCAGGCAATTCTATTATTCTTATTTGCCCTCGGGCAATCATTTTTGTTTATTGGAAGAAGAAATACCTACGCACTCATACTTTCCCATGCCATCTGGGGCATGGTCCTGTTAGTTCATACTTGGTAAGTAGCGTACAATATACAACTCGTTGAGGTGTCTGTGGTGCGTACCTATAGTACAGCTACCAACTTACTTATGGAAAAAATGCTTAAAAAAAGTTTTCCTGTGTTACTCTTGCTCTTTGGCACGTTTATTTTGCTCGTGTCGCTACTTTCTGCCAACCGCAATGCAGCGGGAGATACAAGCCGATTATTGGCTCAGAAGGTGTATTTTAATCAAACAATTTTACCTGATAATATTTTTTATCCACTACTCATGGTGGGTGATCGAGCCAAGCTATTGACTGCAGATGGTGAAGCAAAAATACTGCTGCGCATTGAGTTTTCGGCGCGACGCTATGGGTATGCCGTACAGCTAATCGAAAAAGAGCAGCCAGTACTAGCACTTACCACCCTGACAAAATCGCAAAAGTACTTATTTATTGCAGGTAATGAAGTTCTTGCTAATCCTGATCTGTATACTCCAGAGACGATACAGGTAGTACAAACTGCATTTGCCAACTCCCTTACACAGCTACCAACTTTCAAACAGCAGATGGCTAATACCGACACACAAACAATTGATGACCTGCACCGAGATACTCAAATCATTTATCAAAAATTGAGTACTTTAGATCTTCAAAAAAGTCGATAATTGATCTTTTTTGATTAGTTGACAGCGATCCCCAAACCGTGAGATTCTTTATATCCGCCAAGCTATAGGCACAACAGATTGTGTAAAGTAGGTCTTGGAGACACAATAGATTGTGCTTTAAAAGTATACATATGAAATGTCCATATTGTGGTAAAACAGAAACTTCAGTAGTGGACTCGCGCGAAGCTGATGAAGTGACGAGCATTCGCCGTCGCCGACACTGCACTGAGTGTGGCAAGCGCTTTACTACCTATGAGCGGGTAGAGGGCATTGATTTAAAAGTTATAAAGAAGAATGGTACGAAGGAAGACTTTAATAGAGACAAGCTCCGTCGTGGTGTCGTCAAAGCTACATGGAAGAGACCAGTTTCCATGAGTGTCGTAGAAGAGATGATTGATGATATTGAGCGCAAATTGAGGCAACGCGAAATGTGTGAGATTAAAAGTTGGGAGATCGGCAACTTAGTGATCGAACGGCTCAAAGTAGTTGACCCACTATCGTATCTGCTCTTTGCGAGTGTATACCGAGATTTTGAAAGTGTAGAAGATTTTGAACAGGAAATAAAAAGGCTGAAGCAGCCACTGCCAAGTGCAGCAGTAACCTAGAAGGAGGAATGTATGTCACCAAGTCTGCCAAAAAAGAAAATGACCTTTATCAATCGTAAACTCGATGGTGGGATGGGAATGGCTGTGGCGCGCCGTACCTATTTGCGCCGTGTCATCGATGCTAAAAGTGGTCATGAGCGCTGGGAAACTTGGGAAGAAGTGGCCGAACGTGTGGCTCTGGGAAATACTAGTTTGCTGGGGTACTCAAAAAATAAGAAGTTTGACAAACACCGCCAAGAAGACTATGCCATTTTGAAAAAACATATTAGTAATGGCTCGATTCTGATGTCTGGTCGCCACCTCCAACATGGGGATATCTCTCAAGCAGAGCGCAACATGGAGGTCTTTACCAACTGTTCTACTGCTACTGCATCATACGTCCTGTTTTACTTACTGATGAATGGCTCAGGAGTAGGCAGGCCTTATGACGATGATCTGTGTGTAGTCAACTGGGACAACATGCCAAATGTTCGCTGCGTAATTGATGACTCACACGCTGATTTCGTCTGGGGTTTTGATGAAAGTGTCCGCGATGCACGCCACAAATATGGCGAGAGTGAAAGTGTCACTTGGTTTGAAGTACCAGACAGCCGAGAAGGCTGGTCGCAAGCCATTGAAATGATGGAAATGATGGCTTTTGAGAAAAAACACAAAGACGGTATCCTCATTTTGGACTTTTCTAAAGTTCGCCCTAAAGGAGCACCAATCCGTGGTATGCAGAACCGCCCTTCTTCTGGTCCAAAGCCACTGATGAATGCAATTGAAAAAGTGGCCACCATCAAAGGTGCTGGGATGTCTCCTTGGAAGCAAGCGATGTTTGTCGATCACTACTTGGCTGAGTGTGTGCTGGTGGGTGGTGCTCGCCGCAGTGCACGGATTGCTACTAAAGCATGGAATGATCCTGAAATTTTTGACTTCATCAATATCAAACGTGGCGGTTTCTTGTGGAGTGCCAACAACTCAGTGGCTGTTGACGACAAGTTCTGGAAGCAGCGCACCAATCATGCCCGCAAAGTCTTGGAGACAATTCTCAAAGCAGCCTATGAAGATGGCACCGGTGAGCCAGGTTTTGTCAATCAACACCGCCTAGTGCAGAACGACGAAGGTTTTGATAACTATGCTGATGGCAAGTATGCCGAGAGTAAAAAATACAAGCCATTAGCTCGTACAGAAAAAATGTTGTCTCGTATTGCTCGTAATGCAGCCGCCAAAGTCTACACGCAGATCCCCAACCCCTGTGGTGAGATTTCACTCAACATGCTGGGAGGCTACTGTGTGATCTCTGATGTCGTACCCTACTACTGTCCTACCATTAACGACGCTGAAGAGGCTTTCCGAGCTACTACTCGGGCATTGATCCGGGTCAACAGTTTCATGGATAGTTTGTACAACCGCGAGGTCAAGCGCACCAACCGGATTGGTGTGGGTATGACGGGGATTCACGAATTTGCCTGGAATACGTTTGGCTATGCCTTTCGCGACCTGATCGATGAAGAAAAAACCAAAGACTTCTGGATGACGCTGTCCCGTTTTAAACGAGCCGTCGTTGATGAGGCAGAAAAGTACTCCAAGCTCTTGAAGGTGAATGTGCCGCACACCAACACGACCATCAAACCTTCGGGGACGATCTCTAAGCTGTTTGCTCTGACGGAAGGTGCCCACTTACCATCTATGCGTGAGTACATCCGCTGGGTGCAGTATCGCAGTGACGATCCACAGGTGGAGAAGTACAAGAAAAAAGGGTATCCAGTCAAAGAGCTGAGGAGTTATCAAGGTTCTACCGTGGTGGGCTTTCCCACCCAGCCACTCATTTGCCGTCTGGGTATGAATGGTGAGCTCGTGACTGCAGGTGAAGCCACTCCAGAAGAGCAGTACAAATGGCTAATGTTGCTTGAAAAATACTGGATTGTCGGGGTTAATGAGAATGGCAAACCACTAGAAGACACGGGCAACCAAGTCTCCTACACCCTCAAGTATGATCCAAAACGGGTGAAGTATGAGGAGTTTGCTGAGATGGTGCGCAAGTACCAAGGACTCATTAAGTGTTGCTCAGTTATGCCACAACAAGATAGTACTGCCTATGAGTACCAACCAGAACAACCAGTCACTATCAGTGAGTTTATGCGCGTCCTCAATGAGATCGAAAATGAAGAGGAGTTGCTTGAAGACATCGACTATGAACACTTGAAGTGTGAGAGTGGTGCCTGTCCGATATAGCGGCTGCCACATAACGGCTGAGCTGCCATAGTGCATTGTAATTTGCACTATGGCAGCTCTCTTTGCTATAGTGATAGTATATTGTGTATACAGCCGAGCAAAAGTAATACCACAAAAACTACAAAAGGACATATGGAATTTTTTGAAGGATTTGATAAAATCTGGACAACGAAATCTCAAGAAAAAGAGTCCTCTCTAGATACTGAAGTAGTAAACGCTCTACAAACCACGGCATCAGAACATCAACCAGCCCAAGAAAGTTCTAGACAGGAGAATAGCCATATTAGAACTGTTGTAGATGCATGGCAAAACTCCTACGATACACAGGATTCTACACTCAGGACTGATGAACTAAAGTTTATAGGTTTATCAGATCTAGGTAGTCGACTACGTGCAGAGATGCGGAGCCTGCAAGACATTAAGGAAAATCTATCAACAGACTCGTTAGCAACTGCTGCAGATTCCGCACCCACGCACAATACGTTACACGCTGACTTAGAGGAAAAAGCACGACAAACGTACCAAATGTTACTTCTCTATATTGGTTTGCGGAAAAGATTGGGACTAACACTCCCTGAAGATGAACAGGGTAATGAAAATACTTTTGATCGCCTTGTTCATGTCACCCCACTTGGCTCGGCTGAACAGATGCGTACCGCAGATCGTCTCATACGAGAGCTGGCACTACAATCTGCTGCAGAATTTAAAAAGCATATCCTCACCTTGAGGCAATCCAATGTACTACAGTATGATCTCACCTGGGAAGTCATGGACACTTTAAATCGAATGATTTCGATTAATAGGGACACTGATAAGATCCCGGTGTATGAGCAAGGGCTAGAACTGCGATGTTCACTGATCAAGCTGAGGCTTGTACTAGGCAAGATTGACCCACAAACACTTGAATCAGCAGCACTGATTACTCGACTTGATGGCACACTATTTACCAACGATGATGGATATAGCTCAACAATAACTGCAGATCAAGAAATTAACGTAAAACTGAGTCAAGAAGCGCTCAGTGAAGATCAAGCAAGAGTACTGGAAGGATTTTTAGCTGAAGAGCAACGTATTCCTAAGTGGAAAAAAATGTTAACAGCTCTGACAGCAGGAAAGTCACTGTATGCGGGTATAGGCTCAGGTGTGGCGGTCAATGCAGTAGCGCTGGGTTTGCGGTCGGTTGGTGTTGAAGCTGATATTGCCAATATAAATATGACAATTCAAATGGTGAGCAGTTTGGTTACTGCAGCATCGTTCGGTGGGGCAGCCTATCTCCGGGGAAGGCTGGCCAATTATTACAATACTGATCCCAACGTAACAGAGCAAGTCTATCGAGCATTTTTCCGAGGATCTGATAAGTTGGAAGATGTAATAAACAAGCTATCAGCAGGGAGATTAGGCGTTGCTGAGGTCGCTAAGTTCTCGCTGGGATATGCATTTGGTTCACTTGCATTTAATTTGGGGGTTGCTGGAATTGATACTCTCAACAGTCCAGTTCAGACAGAGCAACTTACACAAGACGCAACGACTGTGGCTACACCTTCTCCAGAAAGTACCAGTCAGGTCCCTACGCCACTCAGTACCCTTACTGCCGAATCCTTTGAACAACCACAAAGTCCGTTGCCTACTCCCACCCCTGAAGGAGTAGAACCAACTCATGTGAATACGCATACCAGTGGCATAGCTGTAGTAACAACAGATAAACATCATGGAGAAGCAGCTAATCCATCTGGGGAGATTGTTCCTCCTCCACGTAATTATAGAGTTGATCCTAACCATCATGGGGAATTCCCTGGCGACGAGAGTTTTCACACAGTCAGTCGTGCTGAAAGTAGTGCGTTAAATGTTGGACACTCTGCGGCTATCCAACCTACTGAAAACGTTGTCAACTGGGGAGATCACGTGTCTCTCAATGGTCAAATGGTTGAGGTCCCACACACATTTGCTGATTTTGAAAGTACTTCAGTAATTCGTGATCCCAACGATTCTAATGGGGTGTGGCTTATTGGCCATCAAGAACCAGGTAGCGCAGACCTTGGTCTAGAAAATGGTGACTATGCCATACACTTGACAGTACAACCTGATGCCAATGGAAAGTCACATCTAGTAATAGATGCACAAGGATTTGCTTTAGAAGCATCTGGTCATGCTGCTGAAACACTGGCAGCAAAGGCAGATTCACGTAGTATTACAACTGATTTTTACCTCAAGCCAATAACTGACCTGCGACCAGGTGAGCAACCACCATTTTCAGAAGATTCTTTGGTAGGAGAAAATGTAAGAACTCTGTTTGGTACAGGCAAAGATACTACTGTGACTGCTGCAAATACAGTCAGATCGACGACGTATGATGACTTCAATGGGAGAGAGACTGTGACAGCCTCAGAGGCACAGTCAAATACTCCAGTTATAGATGTAAAGCCATCTCAACCACAGAGTATTGATCTGGACAACATACAAATTGATACAGAAAAATTGCCTGAAACCGCCACAACCATGGCACAGAGATTATGGCAGCGAGCTATTACTACTTTTGATATTCCCAACGTCTCTGCGCAACCTATTGAAACAGCTCCAACTGTTGAGTCAACTGCTCTCACTGAACCTGCTGAAGTAGTAACACTCAAACCAGAAACTTTTAATGAACCACATATATGGCATATGGCAGAGGAGGCAAGTACCCAAGTAGTGACTGAGCTGAATAGCTTACCACTTCCAGAAGGACATAGACAAGTCAGTGTAGCTGAAGTTGCAGACGGCATTAAAGATTGGACAAAAGCTACCAACCTAGCGATAGCAGAGGCACGTAATCAACCATATCAGGATCTTTCAAATGGGGATCAAGTTGTCAGTGCTGATACCTTTGCTTCATATGATGAGATGATGCAGTTTATGACTAATACTACAGAAATAGCAGGGGTTGTGCCTTCACCTGCTCAAGCTGAAGCTATGGCAAAGTTACTCTATGCTACCTACAGTAGTCCAACTGCTGCCGATCAGTTGGCCACAGATTTACGCACTGGCTTCAATGCACTCCCAGCTGTGGGAGGCGGGGGTCTTGGCACTGAGTGGTCGGCAGAGACAATAGCCCGAAATCATGCGGACGTGCTTGAGGGGTTGTTTGATAGAACTAATACCCATGATCAAGCAAGTACTGTTTTACCAGCAACTGCTACTCAAGCAGAGATACAACCAAGTGAACAGCCGACTACTGGAGAAACTACGACAGCAGTAGCCACACAGGATGCGGCACAAAAGGAGACTGCCACTGCTCTTACTGCAACTGAAGATCTTGCACAAGCTCACCCAAATGTTGATTCGCTCTATGGCGAATTACGGCAACAATACCCTCAGATTCTAGAACGGTTGGGAAACAATGAAGCAGGGAAAAATGTGATTCATTATTTTGCCGAGCATGTAATGACAGAGCCATATGAGCAAGCATTACAAAAATTACAACCTGATAATGAATTAAAGCTGGCGGTGCTAGGTCATCAGGCCCAAGTAAAACTTGAAGCCGGGATTCAGGATGCACTGCATTCACAAGAAAGTCCAATTACTCCACAAGAAGCTACTACAATTGATGTGTCAGATGCTCGGCTTGGCCTTTCTCCAGCTGCAGTTGTGTTAGCGCATGTTATAGAGGGTGATATGACTCCGGTGACAGTAAACATAGCTGGTAGATCTGTAGAACTTTCCGTGGCTCAACAAAACGAGATCTTAGCCCGAGCATTAGGAAATCCTCAGGTGAGTGGGTTGCTTACGCCAGTAAATGGTCAATTGTCTGCGGAGAGAATCAATGGGGCATTCGCTGCAATAAATATTTTTGACCCAGCACTTTTTAATGGAAATGACTCGGCTTATCGCATACAATATGCACAAGCAAAAGTTAATTAAGGATATAGTATGTCACAAAATGTAGATATTACTGCTGCTAATCGTATGAGAGAGCATCTTGAAAAAGCAGGGTTCTCTCAAGAAACAATTGCATTTATGATGGGGCGTTTTATGAGCCAAGTAGCAAACCGGGTAATGGATGAGCTCACGGCAAAATTAGCAGACGTCATACTTTCTCCAGACTCAATGCATGCAGCATCAGAGGAAGAACGCATTGAGAAATTATCAAAACTCTTTCAAGAGCGTACTGGGATGTCTATTGAACAACTACGCAGTGATGTAACCCAAAAAATGGTAGAAGAGTACGAAAAGGCTGGAAAATCAACTTAGTTTCCATCTAAAGGTAGTCTTGGAGCTCTCTCAACAAACGCAAGATTTTCCACAGTAAAACGAATTTTTTCAGTAACTCCTGCCACCACCCCAATCATCGCTGCATTATCAGCACAGAGTCTCTTAGTATACGGGGTACGCAGTCTCAGTGAAGTAAGTGAATTCTTTTGAGTGAAGTTGCGTAGTGTATCGCGCAACATCTTGCGCAGCGTCATATTTGCTGCAACACCACCACCCAGCCAGACTCCCTGGACGGCAAAATCTTTATTTTGCTGAGAAGAAAATGCTACGTTTGCATAGTTTTTTGTATACGCTTGCGCATAGAGATCTTCCAAAATCTTGGTGAGTTTATAACAAATATGTCTAAATACGCCTTGTTGAGCACTCGCACAAAAGTCGTACATTTCTTGACGATTAAGTGGTCGTTCTGCGGTTAGTGTATCCAACAAGTTGCGAGCAAACGTCTTCATTCCTGAAAAACTCACGTCATAGGTTTTAACAGTTGTCAGTGGAAGGGGAAACGGATAGGCGTCTTTATTTCCTAACCTTGCAAACTCTTCCATAACTGGTCCAGCCGGGTATCCTAAGTTGAGCATCCGTCCAATCTTATCCAAACACTCACCTGCAGCGTCGTCAAGTGTTCTACCAAGAACTTCATACGTACCTACATCTTTAACCAACACAAACAAGGTATTTCCTCCTGAAATGATAAGTGAGAGTGCAGGGAGTTTTACTTTCAAGTCATCTGCAGGAAGGAGCAGTTGGTCTTGCTCAAGAAGGGTTGTGCTGAAGGCTTGTTTTCGAGCAGAACCGCTGAGTGGTTCTGCCAGCACCGAGAGCAGATGCCCCTCTAGGTGATTACAAGCAATCAGTGGTTTTGCATGAGTCTGTGCCAGAGCTTTTGCAGCAGCAATGCCCACTTCAAGTGCTGGAGCAAGTCCGGGACCAACGGTCACTGCTAAAGCAGCGATATCAGCCATAGAAACGTGTGCTCGTTTGAGCGCTATTGCCACCGTTTTATCAATATTTTCTCTATGTGCTAGTTTAGCAACGGTGGGGAATACCCCACCATACGGCTTGTGTAGTTGGGTCTGTGAGGCAATTACATTGGAAAGAACCTGAGTCCCACAGGTCACTGCAACACTGGTGTCATCACAAGAAGTATCAATTGCCAGAATGAGACCCAATTTCATGTAGTCTCCCGAATCTGTAAAAGACGTGGGGCAGTTGTATCTGCAAGTGGAGTAGCTTGTTCGTTTAAAAGAACAGTAACCACAGGCACGCTTTGGTCGGTAAGGATGGGCTGGAAGTATGCGGCAATCTGTGACCACCACTCAATCACCATCACAGTCCCAGGCTTGAGTGAAGCTGCAAGCTCTAGTTTTTCAAAAATTGCTTGAGAATCAACTTTCCACATATCTAAGTGATACAGCTTGCCTGTTGTTTGATGACGGGTATACTCATATTCTTCACTGTAGGTATAGGTGGGTGAGGTGAGAAGGTCAGTAATCTGCAAAAACTCTGCCACACCTTTAGCAAAAACAGTTTTACCAGCGCCCAGTGGACCATCAAGTCCAATCACGAGACCTCTTTTTACAACTGTATCCCAGTGCTTCAATACAAGGCGTCCTGCAATACTTTTTGTTTCTGCTTCGCTTTGAGAACGAAGCTCATACGCAGTGCCGCTTTTGCCGACGGCTGTTTGAAGTTCAATATCACCCTGACGGAGTGTTACTGGTGTAGAAAGGGTGGTATCAATCACTGTGGAGGGGGGATTTTCAGGCAAAGTGCCAGCATCAAGCACTAAGTCAATCAAGTTTTTCTGCTTTTCAGAAAGGTTGGCAAAGATATCTTGAATTGCGTAGGGACGTTTTTGACCAGAGCCATTGGCGGAAGTGGCAGTCATCGGCTTGCCGTATACCGTAAGTAGTTTAAGTAGCAGTGGATAGTCTGGGATACGCACCCCGACAGTCCCAAACTCAGAGGCTACTCCTTGTGCCACAACTCCCTTATCTTGGGAAACAACGGTCACAGGGCCGGGTAAAAACTGCTCGTAGAGTGCACGTGCTTGGTCATTGAGAACTACGTATTTTTCTGCCATTTCTTGAGAGGTTACTGCAATCGAGAGAGGCTTTCCTTCACGGCGCGACTTATAGGTAAGTAGTTTATCAACCGCTGTTTGGTTGGTAGCATCTACTCCAGCGCCATACGTGGTCTCGGTAGGAAAAATCACTAAACCTCCAGCTGCCAAGACAGCACAGGTTGTCTCTATGACTACTTCTTGGGGTGTGTGTGCAAGTTGTATAATTTTCATGTAGCAGTATTATACCGTGCTCTACAATCCTTACAATTTCTTGAGCAGATTTTACGGGTAAAGTATGTTATATAATAGGCGTATGGACGAAGAGACAACCACGCTGTTACAAAATAGCAAACCAAGTTCAGTCAAGTTTACGCTCTATCTCAAAGCACATGAGTTGCAGGAGATCTCTAAAGTTTTAGAGCGCGTTGCACATATGCCCGAGAGAAAGCGCAGAGCTTGGGCGCAGGAGCATGGTGACTTTATCAACCACGCGCTGGACTCCATTGTGCAAGAATCAAACGCCACCCTTTCAGAACTGAGTTTTGATGATGAAACACTACAACTTTCCAAAGACCTTATTGTCTCGCTTCGTGATACAGTAGATATGTTCCACGGTTTGTTGTACCAAAACAAAAAAATATCTAGCTAGCCCATGATCCATTACTTTGTTCTTTTTATATACCAGCCATTTTTTAATCTGCTCACTTTTTTCTATTGGGTGCTCGACATGGTCACTCAAGGTAATGGCGACATGGGAGTGGCAGTTATTTTGCTCACCATAGTGATTAGAGTGATCTTGTATCCACTTTCTCTAGCTGAAGCAAAATCAGAAACAGACCGCCATGAGATCACTGAGCAGATAAAACAGATTGAAGAAGCTCACAGTAGTGATCCTATTGCTTACCGAGAGGCAAAAAGGGAAGTGATCAAAACCAATAAGCGGGTACTCTTGGCAGAGACGTTTAATCTTCTTGTCCAGGTTGTAGTTGCGCTTATGCTCTGGCGGATTTTCAACTTGGGACTGAGTGGCAAAGATCTCCACCTGTTGTATCCCTTTATGCCTGATATAGAAACTCCCTTCAATTTGGTATTCTTAGGAAAGTATGACCTGACCCATGCTCCAATCAACAATTGGAAAATTGATTGGCCTGCAATGCAGCTTAATATACTGCAGTCGAGCTTAATTTTTATTTTGGAGACGATTCTGATGCTTGGTGCTAAAACACCAATCTCAAAAAAACAGTTTGTACGCTTACAGTTTATCTTGCCGATTGTTTCATTTTTTATCTTTTTAGGTCTGCCGGCTGGCAAAAAAATCTTTATCATCACGACGCTGATTATTAGTATTATTCTCAACTCAATAAAGACGATTCAGTACCGTTTTGAAAAGTACCGTGAAAAAGTAGCTGCCAGAGAAGCTGCCGCAGCAGATGGCCAGGAGCAAGTAGTGGTAGAGGTGAAGTAATATCCGTCAGCTTTTCCTTTTTGTGGTGAATTAGGGTACAATATAGGGGTTAAGGACTTCTATGGAATTTGATAAATTGGTGGTTTCCTTCTTGGTTGACGAAGTTGTAGGAGGATTTTTTATTTCTGTGCCTCCAGGTCATGTTGCTTGTGTCTACGACCGTGGTCGAGGAGTACTCAATAAAGTCTGGGGTCCTGGGCTCCATTTTAAACTTCCCTTTTGGCAGGTCGCAAAACTTTTTAATGCACAAATTCTTGAATATTCAATTCGTGAAGGATTTGAGTTTTCACCCAATAAAGAGGCGCTTGGTGACACCCCTGTCATGACCACCACCTACGATGGAGAAGACATCGAAGTGGAGGGTTCAGTGCTTTTTAGAATTGATAAAATCAATGCTCCAGAAATGTGGGAAAACTTAGGCGAGAATGTTGTCTCCAAACTTGTCCGCCCGATCTCCCGTAGCCGAATCGCCAGTGTTTTTGCTGATCTCACACTTGATCAAATTAAACAAAACCGCAGCAAAGTTGAGGCGCTTGTGCAAGAAGAGCTCAATCAATACTTTGCAACAAGAGGTCTCAATTGCGAAGGATTTTTACTTTCCACCATTCGCCGTCAAAAAGATGGTCATGCCGAGCTGATTGTTGAGCACCCATCCATCATTGAAGGCCTTGCCCCACAGCAAGTTCCTCCCACTTTGTCCCAATAAGTCATACTTGCTTGTTGACAGGTCATTAGCAGTCTTTTATATTATCTGCTGATAGCAGCTGAAACAAAAGACTGCTAAAATAAGTACATACCAATATACTTTGTATATAAAGGAGTTCTATGTTTCAATCTATTCCTGTATCAAAAATTAAGCCACTACCAGGCTACGTGCTGGTAGAACCTGCACAAAAGCAGACCAAAACTGCTTCCGGTATTTATTTACCCGATTCTGACAATGAAAAACCACAGCACGGTACGGTTGTTGCTTGTGGAGATGCTGTCATGGATGATGGAGCAAAAATTGCTTGTCCAGTCAAAGAAAAAGAACAAGTTATCTACAAAAAATGGGGGGGGACTGAGTTTAAAATTGGTGATACCGAGTATCAATTTCTCAAGTTTGAAGATTTGTTGGCAGTAGTCCAACAGTAACCGTAGTACATACGTATTTTAAAAACAAGATATAAAGATTTGAAAGGAAGATATGCCAGCAAAACAATTAGCTTTTGGAGATGATGCAAGACAAAAAATGCTTGCAGGTATTACAAAACTTGCCAATGCAGTAACCACAACACTAGGTCCAAAGGGACGTAACGTGGCAATTGATAAGCCATGGGGTGCCCCAACTGTCTTACACGATGGTGTGAGTGTTGCCAAGGAGATTTCACTTGAAGATAAATTTGAGAATATGGGTGCTCAGCTCGTCAAAGAAGCAGCTAGTAAAACCAACGAGGCTGCAGGCGATGGTACTACGACTGCCACACTATTGGCTCAGCAGATTGCAGTCAAAGGCATGAAGTACGTCACTGCTGGAGTCAACCCAATGCTGATGAAGCGTGGTATGGATAAAGCAGTAGATGCAGTGGTGGCAGAAATTCGCCGCTTGGCAAAACCTGTCAAAGAATCTGATTGGGAAAAGGTTGCGACCATTTCTGCACAAAATGAAATAATTGGTAAAAAGGTAGCAGAAGCACTCAAGTTGGTTGGTAAAGATGGTGTTCTTGAAGTAGAAGAAGGCAAGACCTTAGAGATCACGATCGATCACAAAAAAGGCATGATCCTCGATAAGGGCTATGCTTCAGCATATTTTGTGACTAATGCCGACAGTATGGAATCAGAAATCAAGAACCCATACATCTTGGTCACTGATCAAAAAATCTCGAGCATTCAAGATCTTTTGCCTTTACTTGAAGGATTCATGAAGATCTCTAAAGATCTCGTGTTAATCGCAGATGATATTGATGGAGAAGCGCTGACCACTCTGGTAGTCAATAAACTACGCGGTGCATTTAATGTTTTAGCAGTCAAAGCTCCTGGGTTTGGTGATCGCAAAAAAGAAATGCTCCAAGACATTGCTATATTGACTGGTGCCAATCTGATTGCTACCGAAACTGGTCGCTCACTTAAAGATGCTTCCGTCGAAGACTTGGGTCGTGCTGACATGGTGCGCTCTACCAAAGATGAAACAGTGGTAGTTGGCGGCAAAGGTGCCCAAAGTGATATTGATGGCCGTGTCGCTCAAATTGAAGCTCAGATTGAAAAAGCAACCTCAGACTTTGATAAAGAAAAAATGACTGAGCGTAAAGCTAAGCTGACCGGTGGAGTTGCTGTCATCCAGGTTGGAGCTGCCAGCGAGACCGAGATGAAGAACCTGCAGGAACGCGTCAAAGATGCTAAAGAAGCTCTAAAAGCTGCAATTGATGAAGGTATCATCCCAGGTGGTGGGGTGACCTACATCCAAGCAGGTAAAGTCTTGCAGAACCTCAAATCAGCAAGTTATGACGAAGGAGTGGGAGTTGCTCTCATCAAAGAAGTGCTCGAACAACCATTGCGAATGTTGGCACGCAACTCTGGGGTAGATGAGGGTGAAGTTATCTACAAAATCAAACAACAAGATGAGCCTACGTTTGGTTTTAACGTCATCACCAATGAATATGGCGATATGATCAAAGCTGGAGTAATTGAACCAGCAAAAGTAGCTATGTCTGCACTACAGTTTTCAGAGTCAATCGGCTCGATGATCTTGACTACTGACTGCTTGGTCACTGATGTTCCAGAAGACAAAAAAGCCCCAGCAGGTGCGCCTGACATGGGTGGCATGATGTAGGTGGTTGGCTAAAAAATAGTGAGTAACTACTCAATACAAAACGGACCTCCCCTCGGGGAGGTCTGTTGGTTTGTTCATAGAGCTCAAGTAGTTATTTGTGTATAAGAATCAGTCTCTGTCTCAGCAAGAAGTTCAAGTACACTCCACTCAATTGCTGATGGTTGACTGTATAGTCCTAATACAAAAAAAACATACAGATGTTCATCTTGAGTTAATGGCCAGTAGACAAGTGGAGGATAGTCAGAAGGTATGTGTGTCGCCCTCAAATGGAGCTCCTGAGATAGGTATTTTGGTGAGAGCTCATACGGTGGTTTAGGTATGAAAGTACAAGTTTTATCCAACAAAATATCAGGCTGCATGAGTGCCTGAATACATACGGAACCCTGGTTGGAGGTAGCAGTTATATTTTTTACGATCCTCTGCATCCACGATATGGTATCCTCGATAACTCCACTGGCAATCAGCAGAGATCGCATATCGTTTTGCAATGTCTGATCATCAGATGCAACTGCAAGATGCACTTGCTTTAAAAAATATTCAAAACTGAAATCAGCATGGGTAGTATGTTCAGCATGCATACCTTGGTACTGCTTATATATGACCGCAACAAGATATGCTTTAATCGCTTCATATTGGTCATTATGCTCTATTTGTATTCCTTGCAAAGAAACTGATACAGCTCGTTCGATAATGCGTTCTACTTGACATCCAGGTTCTTGAGAACGTCTAGGGGTAAGAGATTCAGGGGTATGATTTGGCATAGGCAAGCTGGTAATTATACCATACATAGATGATATGTAAATATACGCATGTAGCTTACATTTACAAAATAAATTTGTTACTATAAATATATGACCACACTAGAATTAGTTCATCTTGTGCATGCCAATGGGAATGGTGAAGCCACTCTACGCGGCGACAACCGTGGACTTAATAATGGGTCTGATGTTGCGCGAAGACAAATTTTAGAAAAACTTCGGATAGATCCGAGTGCATCTATGAGAGAACTGCGCGCGCATGCAGCAAACCTACAAATGTATGCAAATAGTGCTTCTTCTAGGAGTGAGTTTAGTGCCCGAATGGAAGAGTTGAGAGCAGTTAAAGCAGAGATAGCCCACCGTGAGCAGCAAGCAAAAACAGAGACGGCTGGTCGTAAATTACCTTGGCAGAAAGTACTAGACTTGATCGGTGGCGGAAAAAGAGAGCTAAATATTATGCAGCTTATGGCGAGCATACAACGACCTCCAGATCGTACCGACGCTGTAGCTTCTTCCCCAGAAGCTCTAGCGGGAGCTCAAGTATTGCTCACTCCTGTTACACCGCTCGTAAATCAAGAAATCTCAAATACTAGTCCCGAAACTGCTGCTCGTACAGTAGGAGCAGCTCAAGTTTCCACTACGCAAGCACCAGAAGCACCCGCAGTAACCAATCTAGTACCTGCCCCAGAGCCTGAACGTCGCCCGCGAATTGATTATCGTGCGCAAGCACAACAAGCACGCGACATTGCCCGCACCCAAGCCGAGTTGGCAGCAAAAAAACAAGCTGAGCAGGCGGCCAAAGAAAAAAGAGAGCAGGAAGCGTTTGTCCAAACCAACGCAGATCGTATTCTTGCTGAGTATCGTGTGCGCTTTCCCACCCGAGAAGTCACTGGTCAAGAATTGATCATGTTAGTGCTCAAAGACGAGCAGCTGATGGCAGTCGATGTTGTGCAGAAACTGAGAGTGGTGGATCGTGCACTCCAGTTGTGGGATACCTTTACCACTAAGCTGCAAAAGGTGCAACAAGAGAGAACTGCGCGAGAAAAAAGAGAAGCTGAGCCTCAGGTACAAACGCAGGCAATGTTGGATGCACCAGAAGAGAAGGCGGTTCTGCCGACTCCCGAGGCACTTCCAGAGCTTCCAGAAATAATAGTTGAAACGCCAGCACAGTCTGTAAAAAGACTAACTGCCCAGGACATTAATTCATTAGAAAAAACTCCAAAAATTGCTCTCACCCAGACAGCTCCTACAGAGCCCACAGCACCCCCGTCTGCGGAACCTATCGCAGAGCCAAAAAAACCAGGCTTCTTCCAACGCCTTTTGGGTTGGGGTAGCTAGTTCAGTTTTCACCTCTACAAATCAGACTATAGTTCATAGGCACACCTTTGCCATCTCGTCGGTAGGAATGAAAAAATTCTCCCTCGTGAGCAGTACAGCGCCCAGAGAGTTGTATTTTAATTTGGGGAGAAGGAAAGATATCCTGAGCTTGCTTGATGTTTTCCTGTACTAAATCAAAATAAACTGTTGGGTTGAGCTGAATGGAGTAACAATCTTTGCAAATAGCAGGCCCAAAAACCAACTCCACACCATCTACTACCGCAAACTGAGTTTTGAGCAATCGAAGTGTTTTTTTTAAGATATGTTGTCTTGTTCCAAGCCTCCCAGCATGGAGTGCCCCAATAATGCCTTTGGGATGCCATAAAAGGATTGGTAGACAGTCGGCGGTCTTGACGGATAGTGTTAGGTTAGGAAGTGAAGTCAAAACAGCATCGGTGTCGAGTACCGTCTCTGTTGTGTAGTTCGTGACGATGCTGCAGTTGGCTCCGTGAGTTTGGTTCATTGCCACCACATGCGTTTTTGCTAGCTCAGGTAGTTCTGGAAACGGGGAGGAAGTGGTTTTATAACTAGTGGCTGCTATGACATTAGGGTCTGAAAAAGAAAAGCGTACCATAGTGTACCAGAGGTGAGATTCGAACTCACGACCTTGGGTTTATGAATCCCATGCTCTAACCAACTGAGCTACCCTGGCGCTATACTGTGCTGTATTGTACCTCACAACGCGCAAATTATAGCAGATTTTGGTGTGTTGGTCAGGCAGGAAAGTGTACTCAATGCATCTTTTGCCCCTCTGGTTGGGGTGGGGGTATGGTATAATTAAGACTCCTCAAGAGTTATCTTGATTGGGAAAATGCACGCGCGGGGTAGTGTACGGTGCACGTGAGGCTCATAATCTCACAGGCCGGGTTCGACTCCCGGCCCCGCAACATTAGTAAAAGTTAGATCTGGTTGAATTATTTTCCTACGTATACGAAGTGCTCTGCGCGTCACGGCAAGATGTCCTGATAATAATTTTGGTCGCTTGTTTAAAATAGTATCTGTATCCATCCAAAGTGTCCCTGCACTATCTGATTCTACTGTAAGTATAGGTTTTTCTAGTAATTGAACTAGATAGCAATACGTTGTCCATCCTGCAGTATTCGTTGATTTGTCAACAAACCGCAACTGTTTAGCCAAAAGGAGGAGTCCCAGTTCTTCTGCAGACTCACGCACTACAGCGTGGAGTCCAGCCTGAATCATTTGCTCAAGTGTGATGCTATAGAATGGATCATTCTGGACTTCAGCAGGAAGAATATCTGTAAAGTCACCTGCAGTAGTATTCTCCCCAAACTCAATTTTTCCTCCAGGCAAGGCAATAGCCCCCGGTGCTATCTTTGACCAATATGGGCGACGAGTAAAAACCACTACATCACCATGTTTTTGGTTTGTTTTGGGGTGTAGCTCTGGGGCAACAATAACTGCTCGAGCGATATGGTTTCCAAGACTTTCAATAGTGGTCAAATCTTCTTTAGTTTTTTTCATGTTACGTACTATATAGATGCTCCAAAGCAAAAAATCAAGATTTATTGCAAAATTGAGTACGCGCTAGCCTTTCGGATGTAATTTACTCCATACTGGTGTATAACTACGGTCTATGCCAAGCTCGCTACAATCCCTAGCTGAGTCATTTGATCTCTCACCCGACCAACTCAAGGTTTTTACTGCCATCATTGATTGGCTCAACAATCCGACAGGGGCGTTTTTGAGTATTGGAGGCTATGCTGGGACAGGCAAAACCACACTGATTGGTGTGTTACGCAACTATATTGCCAAACATCAGCCAAAAAAACGGATTGCCTTTGCAAGTTTTACAGGAAGAGCCAGTCAAAACTTGGGCAACAAACTACAGCAGCAAAAAGCATTTCATCCTGAGCTTGATACCAATGGTACGATCCATAAACTGATCTACACTGCGCAAACTGACAAGGAGGGGCGTATCGTTTCTTGGGAACGAAACAAAAAACTAGAGTACGACTTACTCATTGTGGATGAGGCTTCGATGATCACGCGAGATATTTGGCAGGATCTGCAGCGCTATCAAATTCCTATCCTAGCTTTTGGAGATCATGGGCAGTTACCCCCGATTGGTGATACCTTCAACTTGATGGAAAAACCAATGGTACGTCTTGAAAAAATTCACCGCCAAGCCGATGGCAATCCCATCATTCACCTAGCGACGATGGCTCGGCAGGGGCAGGAAATTCCGTTCCAAAATTTTACTAGCAAAGTACGCAAAGTCTCCCGCTACAGTGAAGACGCTTCAGACTTATTGGAACGCTTCTTTATACAAACCAATGACACACTCATCTTATGTGGCAGCAATAAAACCCGTATCAAGCTCAATGGTCAAGTGCGTGCAGCCAAGGGAATTGAATCTCCAGAACCCCAGAAAGGTGATACTGTTGTTTGTTTAAAAAATATTTATGAAAATAAAACTGGGCCGATTTACAACGGCATGATTGGTACAATTAGCTCAATCAGTCCAGAAGAAGAGCTCTGGTATAAAGCAAAGGTGGAGTTTAGTGATGATGCCAAAACGTATGCGGGGCACATCTGTAAACAGCAGTTTAATGCACCCAAAATGCTCGATACATTACCGGGTGTTCACTTTAGCAAAATGGGTGATCGTTTTGATTTTGGCTATGCTTTGACCGTGCACAAAGCCCAAGGTTCTCAGGCACTGCGTGCGCTTGTATTTGATGAGTCATTTTTGTTTAAAGAACATGCCGTGCGTTGGTTGTATACCGCCATCACTCGAGCCGAAGAAGAGTTGTACATCTTGGCTTAAACTAGAGATTCTCTGTTTAGTAGAGTAGCCGCTTCCACGCCTCCCAGGGAGTTTCTGGTATTTCAGTTTCAGTTTTTTGCTGTGGTTGTAGTATGTCCTCTGGTAGTTGGACAACATACTCTCCTGGTTTTTGCAGCAAGAGTTCGTTGCGGATGATTTTCTCTTTAGCAAGCTCAGTCTGGGCCGACTGCACCTGCTCCTCGAGTATTTTGACTTCTGTATCGAGTTTTTTATTTTGTTGTTCGAGACTTTGTAAAGTTGTAGCAGAGGTGTGCACCGTTTGCGTACTTTTATCTAGTGAAACATAAAATATAATTGCGAGTGTGGTGCAGAGCGCAAGAGTAATAGGATGGGATAGCAGTTTTTGCATTGCAAAAAATCACTTCTTATGATACTATAAGTCCTGCAAATTCACCTTTGATGTATCTGAGACATGGCTACATTGTACGCAACGGCTTGAATTTTGCCTAGGAAGTAATTAGAAAGAAATTATGGACGCTAGTACTACACTGCGGGATGCACACGGCCAGTTTGTTGATTCATTAAAGCAAGCTGCCAAAGCTCATGCTACTGTCATTGCCTATAGTAAAGACATCGAGCAGCTGATTGACTATGTTGAGCGTGAAAAAAATGGCAGAAACGCTTCTGATGTCAGTGACACACACATTGAAGATTTTAAAGAACTACTCAAAAAACAGCGTTACACAGGCAAATCTATCTCTCGAAAAATTAACTCTATTAAAGCATTTTTCCGCTACCTACAGAACCAAGGTGCTATCGGCGATAATCCAGCTGACGTAATTGCTCACCCAAAATATGACCAATCTCCACCAAGAATTTTAAGTAAGACTGAGTATCGCGCCCTGCGTGATGCTTGTCGGGGTGATGCGCGGATGGCTGCAGTCGTTGAGTTACTACTCCAGACAGGAATGCGCATTAGTGAACTAGCTGCGCTCCAAGTCCAGGATGTAGACTTAGATCGCAACGTCATCACGATTCAACCACAAGAAGCTCGTGGGGCCCGTCGTGTACCATTAAATGCTGCTGCTAAACAATCGATCATGGATTATATGGCCGCCCGCCCTCGTGCTCGTGAAAAAACTATGTTCCTCACCAAGACGTGCCGTCCATTTTTAGTGCGCAATATCCGCACTGCTCTCGATCGCTACTTCCGTTTGGCAGGTATTAAAGATGCGAAAGTAAATGATCTACGCCACACTTTTATCGTCGAGCAGCTCAAAGCGGGGACTCCTCTAGTATATATTTCTCAATTGGTGGGTCACAAACGCATTACCACCACTGAAAAATACTTAAAGCTGATCGAAGCTCCAGACATGCAACCAAATATTCAGATTGAAGAGTTATAAATCCTCCTGCTTGGCTCACTTTAGTTTTCGCGTATAATACGTTCCATGTCACAGACATGTTTTTCACTGTTCTCTTGGTGGCAACTCTCTAAATAAGGCGAGAGTATTTTTTTTGTATGTAAAAATCTCCCGCCACAGCGGGTTTTTTTGTAGCTCGCGGGTCTGTAAAAGAGATTTAAACCAAGTACAATCAAGTAATAAAGCACAATTAAGAAAGAAATTATGAATAACACACCAACTGAACAAAACAATTACAACACAACTGCTAAAAAACGCGTCCTATCTGGAATTCGTGCCACTGGTCGGTTACATCTAGGTAACTATCTGGGTGCCGTCGAAGGCATGCTTGAGTTGCAAAAAGATCAAAATATAGAGACTTTGTACATGGTAGCAGATATCCACACCATTACGACGCCCTACAGAGTAGCTGAGCTGCGTGATAACCGCAGGCAAGTTATTTTAGACTACTTGGCGGCCGGTCTTGACCCTGAAAAATCCATCATTTTTTTGCAGTCCATGGTGCCACAACACACTGAACTTTCATTTTATTTTTCATCTCTAATGAGTATTGCACGGATGCAGCACCTACCTACATTTAAAGACAAAGTGAAGCAGTATCCAGACCATGCCACAATGGCACTGCTCAACTACCCAATCTTGATGAGTGCTGATATTTTGGTATATAAGGCTGGCCTTGTGCCTGTGGGGATTGATCAAGAGCCACATCTGGAAGTTGCGCGTGAAGTAGCACGCAAGATGAACGAAGCATATGGTCTGGACTTTCCTGAGCCACAACGCTTTGCAACACAGGGTGAGTACGTACCATCACTGCGGGGTGAGGGCAAGATGAGCAAAAGTGTAGAAGGTAGTTTTATAAACTTGACTGATGATTTGTCTACTATCACCAAGCGGCTCTCTAGTGCTCCTACTGACTCAGGTACAGGTAGCATTAGCCGCCACGCAAATGAAAAAGGCAAAGTAACTGTCGAGTACCATGATCAGCTGGGGAGTGAGTCACCTGGGGTGAAAAGTCTGCTAGAGTTTGTTGAGCTCTTCCAGGGTTCTGCAAAGCGTGCAGAGTATGAAACGCTCTACGAAAGCACTGGGTTGCGCTATGGCGATTTGAAAAAAGAGCTTGCTGCAGCAATTTTTGCTGAACTACAACCCATGCAAGAAAAACGCGCCCAACTCGAGGCAGACCCGGCCTATGTGACGGAGGTAATCGAGTCTGGAGCCGCCCGCGCCCGTGCCATTGCTCAAGAAACAGTACAAAAAGTACGAGAAGCAATGGGGTTAGGATAATTGATGCAACAGCAAGAAACTGGATCTCACCCATTGGAAAGAGTGAAAAGTGAACGAGGGTTGTGGCAGTATATTCTTCTGTGGGCAGGAGTAGTAGGTGTGGCTGGGACTATGGTGTGGCTAAAACACAGCCTAGGAAATTCAGGTGTAGTCGAAAATAACCTCGATAAACCAATGTTCTCACGATCTGACGAAAGTGTATTAAACTTTTACTTATTGACGAGACGAACCTAACAGGCCAGGCGAGCAAACTATCACTGTACAGTACTAAAGTTTAGCAGTAGAATAACTCTGTTTGTGATCTAATGGTCAAATTTAAAGACCGTATATCGGTCTTTTTCTTTGCATTTAGGTGCCAATGATATACGTACAAAATGAACTATGCAAATAGCCGAATCACCAAAAAAACCAACTATAGTATATGCTGACTTTGCCAAACTCGATATTCGAGTGGCTACTGTTTTGGAGGCTTGCGAAATTGAGGGTGCAGATAAGCTACTCAAGCTGCTGCTAGATGTTGGGGAGCTTGGGCAGCGTACCGTTGCTTCAGGCATAAAGCCTTGGTACAGACCAGAGGATCTAGTGGGTAAACAAGTCCTCTATCTAGCCAATCTAGAACCTCGCACCATCAGAGGTGTTGAGAGTCAAGGAATGATTATTGCAGCGGGTGGCGTCGATGCCGCATTGGTACATCCAGACAAATCACTTACAAGTGGCGAGATTGTCCGCTAAATAGGCTAGATTTTACGAAAATCTTACCAGTAATAATTCCACTTATATGTTAAAATGTGCCAATCTTACGATTAGTAGGCTTGAGGAATTATGGCAAAACAACCTGAAAAAGTACCAACGAAAACTCCCACTCCCCCAGAGGTCCCAAACACAACATCGCAAAAAAATGGTTCTAAACGTATTGGGATGATGCCTCTCGATTTTGGCCCGAGCTGGAGCAAGGGATTGCTCTATGTATTTATTGGGTTACTGTTCTTGCCGATGCTCTTTTCACTCTTCTCAAGGGGCGAAACACAGCGCATTTCCTTATCAGAAATGATACAAGATGTGCGAGATCAAGAAATTAAAAAAATTGAAGTCTCTGGCAACGATTTAAACATCAGCTACAACGACAATACAAAAAAAACTGCCCGAAAAGAAGAAGGCCAAGAGTTAGTTGCTGTTTTTTCAGCAGCTGATATTGACCTCAATACTACCAATATTGATGTGGCAACTGTTTCAGGCTGGAATATGCTCTGGGATCTACTTTTGACGCTACTACCCATTATCCTGATGGTGGGGGTGCTCTTCTTTATTTTCCGCCAAGCTCGTGGTGCTCAAGATGGCATTATGGGTATTGGGCGCAGTAAAGCAAAGCTGTTTGTAAAGGGTAAACAAAATATTAACTTTAAAGATGTGGGTGGAATGGATGAAGCAAAGCGAGAACTTGAAGAAATTGTTGACTTCCTGCGTGATCCACGCAAATACAAAAAGGTTGGCGCACGCACTCCAAAAGGTGTCTTACTGGTAGGGCCAGCTGGTACTGGTAAAACGCTGCTTGCTCGAGCGGTAGCTGGTGAAGCCAATGTTCAATTCTTATCAATTGCAGGTAGTGAGTTTATGGAAATGCTGGTCGGTGTAGGTGCGTCTCGTGCGCGTGATTTATTTGCAACTGCCAAGAAGTTGGCTCCAGCAATTATTTTTATAGATGAAATTGATGCAATTGGACGCGTTCGTGGTCATGGCAGTATGGGTGGACATGATGAGCGCGAACAAACATTAAATCAGATTTTAGTAGAAATGGATGGCTTTACTCCAAATGATAATGTGATTGTCATGGCTGCTACCAACCGTGGAGATATGCTCGATCCAGCGCTGGTACGGCCTGGTCGCTTTGATCGTCGCGTTACTGTCAGTTTGCCAGATCTTGAAGAGCGAAAATATATTCTCTCCATTCATGCTCAGAAAAAACCATTTGCAAAATTGGTAAACTGGGAAAAAGTTGCTCGCCGAACGGTTGGGTTTTCTGGAGCAGATATCGAAAACATGCTCAATGAAGCAGCAATTGCAGTCGCTCGCGAAAATAGAGAAGAAATTACGAGCGATGATATTGAAGAAGCATCACTGAAAGTGAAACTTGGACCAAGTAAAAAGCGATTACATGATGAGTATGAACGTAAAATGACTGCCTATCATGAAGCAGGGCATGCTATTGTTGCCCATGTCTCGCCACATGCTGATCCAGTTCATCGTATCTCCATTGTTTCTCGTGGCCAGGCGCTTGGCTTTACCTTAACTCCACCAGAAAAAGATAAAGTTCAGACCACCAAATCAGAGCTGATAGATGAAATTGCGGTTCTACTCGGTGGTCGTGCTGCAGAGGAGCTGATTTTCAAGGAGCTAACGGCGGGAGCGAGTAGTGATATTGAACGGGCCACCAGAATAGCTCGTGCGATGGTGATGGATTATGGTATGAGCCCACTTGGCCCAATGAACTTCTCTCCACAGTACGATATGAACTATAGTCGCTCATGGGGTGATCCACAAAAAATTTCTGAAGCACTTCAGGAAAAAGTAGATGCAGAAGTTCTACAGTTAATTGAAGCTGGCAAGAAACGATCACTGGATATTCTCAAGAAGTATAAAAAAGAACTTGATGTTGTCTCACTCAAACTTTTAGATATTGAGAGTTTAGATGGTGATGAGTTTACAGAACTGATGAACCTGCCAAAAGCAAAAATGAGTACCTAATGTCAAGATATCCAGAATCAAATGAAAGTGGCGTTACTCCTGATGATAACCAAAACAAAGGAGAAGTTAACAGCAATCAAGAAGCTGCGCTATCTGCATCAGTGATGATTGCCCTGTTGCAAGCTGAACTGAGATCTGCAGACTTCATGATCACCTTTCTCGCCAAAGATAGAATTGGTAGAGTGTTGTTGCTAGTTCATTCAATTCTAGCTACTCAGATGTTGAATACTAAAACAGTAGCACAAGAAAACTTTGAGCAACTGAATCTCCCCGAATTTAAGAGGAAATTTGCAAAAGATACTGACTACTTGATTGTATTTAATCCTCAGACACAGAAAGTGCATCTGTATAAAATGATTGGTACCCCTGATGGATTGCAACAAGATGAAAGCCCATCAGCACTGATGGTCAAAGTAGTAAGTTGGCAGATGGGAATTTTTTCAAAAGATCTCATTATTGACCCAGAGCGATTGTACTTTGATCTGCACAGAGATATAAATAATGGACTTGACTTAATTGAGCAACAACTGCATGAAAATGAACTCCAAAAAGCAAACAAAAAAAAGCAAAGACATAAGAAAGAAGATCGTCATGGTTGGACAAAACCCGATCAAGATTTTTTTAGCAGTTTATTTACATAATGAGATGCTGCTGTAAAAGGGACAATCCACACCTCCTTGTGGTACACTCACACTCATGGAAGAAGAACTCGACAGCACTACTGGCAAAGTTACCCGATTTATGGTCGTTGATGGACACGGTCTAATTTACCGGGCCTACCATGCGTTTCCAGGTCTAACTGCTCCAGATGGTCGATTGGTTAATGCTGTGTATGGTTTTACTAGAATCTTACTCACAGCCATTTCTGAGTATGAACCAGAATTTATTGCGATTGCATTTGATCACAAAGGACCTACGCTCCGTGCTCAAGAGTATACAGCATATAAGGCTCACCGCGCCCCAATGCCAGAAGAGCTCAAACACCAGATCCAAATAGTGAAGGATGTTGTCAGTGCGCTCAATATCCCGCAGTTTGAGTTGGAAGGGTATGAAGCAGATGATTTGATTGGTACCGTCACTCGACTGTCGGTGCTTGAGAGTAGTTGTCAGGTACATAACTTGGTGGTGACTGGCGATAAAGATCTGTTGCAGTTGGTCGATGAGACAACACATGTTTGGATTCCAGCACGTAATAAATTTGGTGGCAATATTGAGTACGGAGCACAAGAAGTTGTTGAAAAAATGGGTGTGACCCCGACCCAAGTGGTAGATCTCAAAGCACTCATGGGCGATACTTCAGATAACATCCCTGGAGTAAAAGGAATCGGCGCAAAGACCGCTGTTACCTTGGTCACGACGTTTGGATCACTGGCAAGCGTCTATGAGCGAGTTTCGTACCTCCAGGCTGATCCTACCCAAAAAGATCCAGTTATAAAAGGCGCTGTCCTGCAAAACCTCATACAGGATAAAGAAAACGCATTTTTAAGTCAAAAACTTGCCAAAATAGATCGTATCGTGCCTATAAAATTTACGTTGGAGCCATGTCGTGTCTCGGATTATGACAAGGAGCAAACCGTAAAACTTTTTGAAGAACTAGATTTTAAGTCACTTGTCCCACTCTTACCTGATGACACCTTTGAGTCAGGTGTACAAGATGCCTTATTCTAATTTCTGTAGCACTCAAAAGTACAGTACAATAGGGGGAGATGAAAGTTGCATTAGTTCATGATTATCTCCTTGAGTATGGTGGTGCTGAGCGTGTTCTGGAAGCGCTCCATGAGCTCTACCCTGATGCCCCGGTCTACACTGCATTTGTAGATGCCCAGTCGTTGGGTATCCACTGGGATCGATTCAAGGATTGGGACATTCGTGAAACTTGGCTTACCAAACTGCCGTTCTATAAAAAACTGTACTCGCCGTACCGAGTTCTTGCCCCACGTGCGTTTCAAACACTGGATCTTTCAGAGTATGATATCGTGATTTCATCTTCTAATGCCTACTACGCCAAGGCAGTTCAGGTTCCAAATGGTACACATATTTGCTACTGTCACACCCCGCCACGTGCTTTATATGGCTATGCCACCATGAGTGATTGGAAGCAAAATCCACTGCTGCGGGTAGCTGGTGCACTCATAAATCATTATCTACGTGTAGTTGACTTCAAGGTTTCGCAACAAGTTGACTATTTTATTGCCAACTCAGCAGAAACAGCCGCTCGTATTCAAAAGTTTTACCGTCGTAGCGCAGAAATTATTTATCCACCAGTCGATATTCCTCAACAAAGTAAAAAAGATAGAGAGAAAACGTACTATCTCTACGTCAATCGCCTTGCTTTTGCAAAACATCCTGAATTGGCAGTGCGTGTCTGCACCGAGCACGGCTTGCCACTTCGAGTAGTTGGCGATGGCAAACTACGCCAAGCTCTCGAGGCAGAAGCAGGTCCAACGGTACAGTTTATGGGAGCGGTTTCGGATGAAACGCTCCATACATTGTATGAGGGAGCGCAAGCACTGCTGTATCCAGTGGAAGATGAAGATTTCGGGATCGTACCTGTTGAGGCAATGGGACATGGAGTGCCAGTGATTGCTCACAACTCAGGTGGTCCTCAAGAAACTGTGGTACAGGGAAAAACTGGTGTGTTGTTTGACCAGTTAGATGAAGCGGGTCTGTGGGAAGCACTACAAGTCTTTAGTAGGCAAAAATTTAATATTGCTCAGATTCAGCACCATGCGTTACAATTCGAAAAGAAGCAGTTTAAAAAGAAAATAAAGACGTTTATCGACAGCGTGTATCGGTAGATAGTAAACCATATGATGGTGGAACGAGCTGAAGACATCTGTACATTTCCAGGTTTTTGGACGATGTTGGCTCGTGAAGTACCTTTATTTTCGCAAGCGGTACTTTTGAGCCGAGAAAAGCTTGAAGCACGTATACACTCATATGTCACAGAAAAAGCTCTAGTGACCCCAGATTTCACGAGCATCCAGACAGTAGAAGCATTGTTTACAACTGGTTGGCGCTTTCACAAAACCCACTGGGGTATGTTAGTGCCACCAGGTTGTCCAATTGAACAGATGACCGTAGCGATTCACTGTCAACTTTGTGGGGAAGCGGTTATCGGCTGGGACAAGAAAATCTATACACTGACGATCAAGACACCTTCAGAACAGGCAAGGGGTACTACACAAACTGTTGAGCAGCTCTGTGTTTGTGCTAAACATACAACTATCGCATCGGGGCTTGCTAGTAAAGCTAACTAACGCTCGCGGTTACAGTTTTTCTACCGCTACAAGTGCGACCTCAGATACATTGAGCGGGACTGTTATCTGTAAACCTAACTCAGTAGTTGCTACAGTTGATACTTCTTTAGCTCTACTGATGTATGTTTTGGTGACTCTGTAGGTACCTGGCTCAACATTTTGAAAGGTGACAGGGACAGTCTCAATATTTTGTGCTCTTGGGTCATAATTGGCCAATAGAACCTGAAAGAGAGTCTGACTTTTACGTGCGGCTACTGCTTTGACGTAGGTCCCTTTCCCCAGTAACTGCAGTCGCTCATAACCTAGATCTTCTAGGAGTAACATCCCCTTATATCTTGGTTTCTGTTGAGATCCAAAGTCACGATGTGTCAACATACCCCAGCGTCCCCAAAATGCTTGCCCAGCAGGATCTTTGCCATCTTGTATCTCAAACACAAATGCTTTGTCAACAACCCCAATCATCTCGATAGCACCTGCGACGGTGTGAGCAGCTCCAAAACTTGAATCGTAGCCGGGATGATTTTTACTATCATGCCCCCACTCACTGACGTGAAATTCTAGAGTGGGTTGATACTGGGGATACTTGGCAATCCAACTCTGAACTTCAAACATATCTTTGCGGAACTGATCAAGATCATTAGAGTAGCGATGCCAGGAAAAGAAGTCGAGTCGCAGGTTATTTTCTGATGCATAGGTGAGGAGTGCATCAAACCAATTTTTATAGAGGGCTGTTATGGCCGGACCACCAATCTTAAAGGGTTGGGAAACTCGAGCACTTTGTGCCCCGCGTGCAGCTGCACCGTAGAGCTGGAGGTAGTTTTTGCTGCCGTAGGTTTTCCATCCGCCAAATAAATCGGGCTCATTCCAGACTTCATAGTAAACATCACTGATTCCTCGTGTACCACTGACGTGTTCAATGGTGCGTTGCACCACTACCTGCCAGTCTGCATAGTTTTGCGGAGCTGCCACAATATCACCGCTACTAATGGCGGGTGGCATATAGGAGAGTGCAATATAGGGTTTTGCCCCAGTAGCAGCAATGTCATTCAAAATTACATCAAACTTAGAGAAATCAAAACTTAAATTACCAGAAGTGCCTTTGACTATATCGTAGAAGTCGTAGATATGGTCGATGCGAATGTAGGCTGGGTTGAGTGCTTTGACTTGTTTATTGATTGGCTGAATTCGCCAGTCCGCTTCTTCACCGCCTTGCGCCAGGTATCGCCAAGGTCGAGGTAGTGGGCCGATTACTACTTTAGTATCTATAGTTATATTTGCTGGTTCAGAGTTTGCACGAGAAATGTACTCACGAACCGTATTGATCCCAAAAATACCTCCGAGCAAGGCTGCACTGACGACTACTAAACCAATACTTTTCCAAATGATTGACCGAGCTGAACTGCGATACTGGGTATGACGAAACATAAGTATCTACCATAGTGACACAGTTTTCCAAATTTGACAATTTAGCAAAGGCGCTATATTATTGCTAAAGAGCAGCATTTTTTGCTGTAGAACGTACGTACTAATTGTTACAACCTATGATTGACCTATCTGCGCGACAAATTCAGATACTACGGGCTATTATTCAGGAGTTCATCGAGACTGCTGAGCCAGTAGGTTCTGATACGATTGATCGTAAATACAATATTGGTGTTTCACCTGCCACCATCAGAAATGAGATGGTGCAGCTTACTAAACAAGGCTATCTCAATAAAACACACAGTAGTGCTGGTCGTGTCCCAACCCCGATTGCACTCAAACTCTATGTTAATGAGCTCATGAAAGAGAAAGAGCTGACAGTTGCCGATGAAGTATCTGCCAAAGAAAAAATTTGGCATACAAAAAATGAAATTGATGACTTATTGAGTGAACTAACTAAAGTTTTAGCGGATAGATCAAAAGCCTTAGGCTTAACTGTCTTTAATGATAAACGAATCATTAGCTCAGGTCACGCCAACTTACTCAACATGCCTGAGTTTTATGATATCAACGTCATGCGCCAGGTCTTGAGCATGATCGAAGAAGTCAAGGTGATGCAAGAAATCTTTGCCCAATCAAGTAGTGATAATCAAGTGCATGTGATTTACGGCACAGAACTGGGTAATAAAAATCTGGAGCCGATTGGTTTGATCCACATGAGTTTTATGGTCAAGGGTTGTCACTGCCAGATTGGTGTGCTTGGCTCAAGCAGATTCGACTATGCGTATATTATTCCGATGATGAAGTATATTCGCTCACTCGTTAAAGAGATGGTCGAGTAATTCCTCACCAAAAATTGTAGTAACTTGCCCAACTGTAAAAATAGAAAGTAGTGAGCGGTATGAACGAACCTAAAAAAACTTCCCCAACACAAAATGATGATCTACAACTAGATTCTGCAGTTGCGCAGCTGAGCGATAAAATTGCAGAACTTGAAGCGCAAATCGCCCAAGCCAAAGATAGTGCATTGCGTGCCCAAGCTGACTACCAAAACCTCCAACGTCGTTCACGAGAAGAAAAAGCCCACGTAACTAAATTTGCCACCAAGGCATTAGTTGAAGACATGCTTGAACCACTCGAACATTTGAGCATGACTGCGGAGCAACTTAAAAATCCAATTCTGGATATGGTCTTACAAAAGTTATGGAGTGTTCTTGAAGATCATGGTTTGCAAGAGCTCAAAGTTTTGGGAAAGCCGTATGATGTTTTAGAGATGGAAGTGGTTGATTTGGTGGATGGTGCAACGGAATCAGATGGTGCTGTGGTTAAAATTGTGAAGCGCGGCTACTCGATCAACGGTGCAATAATCCAGCACGCAAAAGTAGTAATTGGCAAGAAATAGAGTTTTAGAAGGAAACTTTGTATGCAACCTCCAGAAAATATTAAGTATCCAAGTCCTGAAGAAGAGAATATAGACTTTCAAAAACTCTTCGCAGATATGAGCCGAGATGAAATTAAAGTGTTGTACGCACTTCTGGTAGGCGACTCACACTCCGAAGATATTGACTATGTGTATGAAATTTTGAATTATGAATCTGAGATTGAAGTTTTTTCAAGAGAACAAATTGAGGAGATTTTGAAAAAACTTGCTTCATCAGCAATCGGAGTTATCTCTCTAAATAATGGCCAGATATATCGTAACACCGCATTTTTTACATTTCTTGATGGAGTAGTCAGAGCTGGGAAAACGCCACAAACTATCCATGAGGACTTCAAATCAAGCCAGCAAGTATTTCCCTGGTTAGCCGAGAGATTTAGCGTCCACCAGCAACATGTTTTAGCTGCTGTGATGCTACTTTCATTACCCCAGATGGAAAAGCAACAAATACTGGACTATATAGCTAGCGCAAGTGAAGGCGCTCATGATGTTACACCATTTGCAATGACTATGGCAGAACTTGATGCTGCTCTAGCAGAGCTTGCTGAACAAGGTGTGATTAGTCTTGATGAGTCAATAGTACAGCGGATAGATACTCAATTTTTCGAAGAACTCGAACGAGATCTTTTAGGTAATTTTAGTGATACATAGGTTGCTAGCAGTGTATTGACTTAACTGCTAAGTTTGTGTATATTTAGAGCTTAGAAATTTAAAAATCATTAGTAGATAAAAGGAGAACTATGGCAGATGCAACAGGAAAAATCATTGGTATAGATCTTGGCACCACCAACTCCGCGATCGCGGTTATGGAGGGTGGTAGCGCCAAAATTATTCCAACACGAGAAGGACGCAACACCTACCCATCAATTGTTGCTTTTAAGGGTGAAGAGATCATCGTTGGTGATCCTGCTAAACGTCAAATGATCTTGAATCCAAAGAAAACCGTCAACTCTGTCAAGCGTTTTATGGGACGTAAGTTTGCTGATCAAGCAGTTAAAGCAGCGGTGAAACACGTTGCCTATACTGTCGCTGAAGGCAAAGATGGTATGGCTGTGGTAGATATTGATGGTAAAAAATATACTCCACAGGAAATTTCTGCACAGATTCTAACTAAAGCTAAACAAGATGCAGAGAGCTACTTGGGGGGAACCGTCACCCGTGCAGTGATCACCGTGCCAGCATACTTTGATGACTCACAACGCCAAGCAACCAAACAGGCTGGTGAGATTGCTGGTCTGACAGTCGAGCGTATTGTCAATGAACCTACTGCGGCAGCCTTAGCGTATGGCTTAGACAAAAAAGGTAACAGCACCATCGCAGTCTATGACTTGGGAGGTGGTACTTTTGATATCTCAATTTTAGAAATTGGTGATGGTGTTTTTGAAGTAAAAGCTACCAATGGAGATACATTTTTAGGTGGTGATGACTTTGATAATGCAATCATCGAGTGGATCTTGGCGGAGTTCAAGAAAGAAACAGGCAAAGATCTCTCCAAAGACCCTCAGGCGCTCCAACGCATTAAAGACGCTGCAGAAAAAGCAAAAATTGAGCTCTCCAGCGCACAAACATCGGAGATCAACCAACCGTTTATCACGCAAGGTGATGAGGGACCACTCCATCTCACAATGAGTCTGACTCGTGCCAAACTAGAAGAACTAGTTGATGGCTTGATCAAACGCTCGTTTGAGCCAGTGCAAAAAGCACTCAAAGATGCCAAACTCCAACCAAAAGACATTGCTGATGTAGTGCTCGTGGGTGGTATGACGCGCATGCCCAAAGTGATTGAAGAAGTTAAAAAATTCTTTGGTAAAGAACCACATAAAGGGGTAAATCCAGATGAAGTAGTGGCACTAGGTGCTGCTGTACAAGCAGGAGTAATTGGTGGTGATGTTAAAGACGTAGTCTTGCTTGATGTCACACCACTGACACTAGGACTTGAAACACTGGGAGGTGTACGAACTGCCCTTATCGAGCGCAACACGACTATTCCAACCAGTAAATCGCAGGTCTTCTCAACAGCTGCTGACAACCAAACACAAGTGGAAATTAATGTCCTCCAAGGTGAACGTGAGATGGCGGCAGACAATCGTTCTTTAGGACGTTTTGTGCTCGATGGTATTCCTCCAGCTCCCCGTGGAGTGCCACAAGTAGAGGTGACGTTTGATATCGACTCAAATGGTATTTTGCACGTTACTGCAAAGGAAAAAAACACTGGCAAAGAGCAGAAAATTTCTATTCAAAATTCTACCAATCTCTCTGACGAGGAAGTGGAAAAGATGAAAGCAGATGCTGAAAAATACGCAGATGAAGATAAAAAGAAACGGGAGCTGATTGAGGCTCGCAATCATGCCAACAGTGTTGCTTTTGAGATCGAAAAGCAGCTCAAGGACTATGGTGACAAGCTCGATCCTAAAGATAAATCTGAGATCGAAGAGAATGTAAAAAAACTCAAAGAGCTGGCAGCACAAGACGGTGCTACCAAAGAAGATCTTGATAAAGCTACTGAGGAGATGTTTAAGTCTGCACAAAAAATTGGTGAAGCAATGCAAAAGAGTGGTGCTCAACCAAGTGCAGCAGGAACAGATCCAGCTGCAGGAAGTGCAAGCTCAGCTGAAGGTAGTAAATCAGATGCTAAAAAAAGTGATGACAAAGGAAGCGCTGAAGAAGGTGAAGTAGTAAAAGAGTAAAAGCTCTCAGAGTATCTGAATACTTTGCAAAGTACAGGGGCACTGTGTGTCATAACACACAGTGCCCCTATTTGTATAACCTTGCCCCTGCAAATGGATAAAAAAATTGGTATGATATATACATGTCTCAGATGCAGCTTTCTGTCATAATGCCAGTTTACAATGAAGAAAAAACAGTAGGTACTACACTACGAAGACTACTCAAAGTACCAGCAGTAACTGAAGTACTTGTAGTAGATGATGGCTCACAAGATGCAACACAGCAGGTTGTGAACGCTATAAAAAACGCAAAGATTAAGTATTTTTATAAAGAAAATGGTGGTAAAGGAAGCGCTATTCGTTTTGGTTTAGAGAATGTATCAGGCAATTATGTTTTGATTCAGGATGCCGATCTGGAATACGACCCAGAAGATATCTCTGTTTTATTAGAGCCAATTACTAAAGGAAAAGTTTCGGTAGTGTATGGATCTCGCTTCTTAGGGCCACACCTAAATTTACTTTTTTGGCACATGGTAGGCAATCATTTTCTTAACTTTGTGATTAATGTTCTGTACAATACCACTCTCTCAGACATGGAGACTTGTTACAAGGTGCTTCCCACCAAACTTTTACGCGAGCTTGATCTGCAATCTAATAACTTTGAGATTGAGCCTGAAATTACCTGCAAAATTTTAAAAAAGGGTATAAAAATTTATGAAGTACCCATTAGTTACTTTGGTCGCGACTTTAGTGAGGGTAAAAAAATTAGTTGGAAAGATGGGTTTTCAGCACTGCATACTATTTTCCGAGAGAGATTCTCTACATAAATAAGCTCTATGAAAATTACTGCTTTGTATAAAATTATTTTTTCATGCATCATCGGGGTAGCCCTATTAGTTCGAGTGTTGCAGTTACAAAATATTCCTTCAGGTTTGCACCATGATGAAGTCTGGTTTGCATACAATGCGTTTCTTTTAGCTGAACAAGGCACAAACCTATACAACGAAAAGTTCCCACTGACGGTTGATATGTGGGGAGAACACGTCTCAGCGGCGCATTCGTACTGGGCGGTGCCGTTTATTTCTCTATTTGGTTTACATACAGCGGCATTTCGCCTAACTACGGTAACTTTTTCACTACTCACCCTCCTTGCAGCTGCTTTTTTTCTCTATCGAGTGACGCGAAAAAGTCTTGTAGTACTCATCTTTAGTTTGCTCTTTGCACTTTCTCCCTGGAATATTAGTATGGCACGTGCTTCTTCAACGGTGATTATTGATACGTTCTTTCTGCTTGTTTTTATCATTATTCTCTACGAAGCAGTTGCTTCTGCTGCTAGGAGTAGTGGCAAGCAGCGTTTCCAGTTTTCACAGCTTACATTATTTGCGGGTGCGTATATTACTTCGCTTGTTTGTTATCTAACATACTTCACTTCACGATTACTCATTATCCCAATTGGTATTGGTGTGCTGGCATTTGCCTACCTACAAAATAATCGTATTGGCAAGGGAGTTATTATTGGTTCTGTGAGCGTTTTAGTGGCGTATTTTATTTTTCCTTTTTTGACATTTTTGCAGACTCCATATGCGCAAGGTCGGTTCAAAGAAACAACAGTTATTCAAAGTCAGTCAGTACAGGCAGCTATTTTTGAAGACATTACGACATCCGGTTTAGCACAGTTGCCACCACTTGTCACTCGAGCAATATACAACAAAGTCTCGGTAAACTTCGACCAGTTTTTCTTGCAGTATGTTAGTTTTTTCTCACCCACAATCATGCTCGGCCAGCTTGATACACCTGCTCGATATACGATAGTTGATGTAGCGCCTATTACCTATCTTGAGTATCTAGGTTTTGTGTTGGCAATTGGACTACTCATCTCTCCTTTTGCCTATGTAAAAGATCCTGGTAATTACAAGATTTTATTATTTTTAGTATTTTGTTTGTTGTGTAGTGCTATCCCCACGGCACTAACTATCGATGACTTTCCCAACTTCCAGCGTGGGGTTATAATGACTCCGTTTTGGCAAATGGTTGCTGCGATCGCTTTCTCTATGCTAATTGCGCAATTTGCATGGTTTAATCGACTGAAAGCATCTCAGCAACTGCTCTTTGCACTAGGTGGAGTTGCCTTGTTTTCGAGTGTAAATTTTCTACCCTTTGTTGTTAAGTATTTTTATATTAATCCTCATTACAAACCCTACTTTAGATCATACCCCGACTATGCATTGGGAGAATGGATTAACAGACAATCTGCTGAAGAACGAATGGTAGTAGGAGACAACGACTACACTTTTATCTATCCCTACTTTCTCGCAGGGCAAAATTTCTTACAGCTGCCTATTAGAAAAACAGAGGGCACCAAATATTTCTTAAAAACAAAGGAGTTTCAAATCGGCAATCGAATCTTTGTGCAAACTTCTGACTTATGTCAAGATAACCTCTTGCAAGAGAAGATACTGCAGTTTGATCCACAGTACATTGTTCTAAAGTATTTTGAAAATTCTGGGTATTCTGCATGTTACATCCCGTCAAATTATCAAGCTATAGACACGATAGAGTATATAAACAAACAGAAAGCATATGTGATTTTTGGAAAAAAATCACCTCAAACCGAAGAAATAAGAAAAATTCTAGAAGCCTCTGTTTCTGCTCGGGTTCGTAAAGAATAACATACAGCAGTATCCAGTTAGTAATTTAGCAAACTGCTAGTTTGATTGCTTAACATCCATGCTCAGAAATGGTACAATCAGTCCGTTATGGCTACAAAACAAGATTACTACGAAATTTTAGGAGTTGCAAAAGGTGCTACCAGTGACGTGGTGAAAGCTGCCTATCGCAAGATGGCGCTCAAGTGGCACCCCGATCGCAATCAAGACAAAAAGGCGGAAGCAGAAGAGAAATTTAAAGAAATTAACGAAGCCTACCAAGTACTTTCCGATCCCCAAAAAAAACAAATGTATGACCAATTTGGACATGCTGCCTTTGATGCAGCTAGTGGTATGGGTGGCAATCCGTTTGGTGGAGGTTTTAATCAAGGCCCATTTACCTATTCCTATAAAACCTATGGAAGTGGTGGCGCACAAGATGCAGACTTTGGCGACCCATTTGAAATTTTTGAACAGTTCTTTGGTGGAGGATTTAGCGGTTTTTCACAGGCAGCGCGTCGGCCACGGTACTCACTTACTATTAGCTTCCTAGATTCTATCAAGGGTACTACAAAAGAAGTAAAGATTGACAATAAAAAACATACTATAAAGGTACCCGCAGGTGCCAACGATGGGACACGTATCCGCTTTAAAGACTTTGATATTACAATCAATGTTACCCCAGATGAGCGGTTTAAACGGCAAGATCAGGATTTATTTTTAGATCATAAAATTTCCTTTTCTGCAGCAACACTTGGGGGCACTACTGAGGTAGAAACAATTGATCAAACCTTAAAACTAAAGGTGCGCCCAGGTACAGCCTCACATACGCTGGTTCGGTTGCGTGGTGAAGGTGTCCCATATGTCAATGCTGCAGGCAAGGGCGATCTCTATGTACGCTTAATTGTCGAAGTGCCTGAAAAACTAACAGGAGAACAGAAGCGCATCCTGCAAGGTCTTGCTGACGCTGGTTTATAGCGTCCCATTTTTATGCAGTCATACATTTCGTCTTTTGATGAACTCAAACGGTATTTGAGCATACGGTACGTGGAGCAGGCAACATCTGCCAACGGTTTGCCAGCATGTTCTGCAACTGTTTCTAAGAAACTTGATCCTGCCACTCTGCTTTCTCCTGAAGAGAGTAGTGGCATTAGAGGTTTTCCGCTGCGTATTCCCTACTACTACGCCGATCTCATTGATTGGAAAAATCCCCATGATCCACTTCGATTAATGGCCATGCCTCGAGAAATTGAGAAAAATGTAGCAGCATACGAACTGGCAGATCCCATTGGTGATCAAGACCGAGAAGTGGTGCCTGGCTTGATTCACCGCTACCCTGATCGCTGTCTACTCCTCCTGACTTCACACTGCAAAATACACTGTCGGTTTTGCTTTAGGAGAGAGGTAGTAGGCAAGGTGCGCCCTGTACAATTTGCTGCAATTAGAGAGTATCTAACAATGCACAAAGAAATCCATGAAGTAATCTTTTCTGGTGGAGATCCAGGCACATTTCCACCAGCATTTTTAGATAACATCAGAAGGCAACTGAGTGACATTAGACACATTCAGTGCTGGCGTTTTCATACTCGTATTCCAGTTGCTGATCCCTCTTGCATAACAGACGAGTGGCTAGCTGTTCTCGATCGATTTAGGGGAAAAAAAGTTGTGGTTATCCATACCAATCATCCTGCAGAATTAACTAGCCAAGTCAGGTGTCTTGTCAATAAAATGTTGCAAAAAAACATACTAGTTGTATCGCAAACAGTGCTGCTAAAAAATGTAAATGATGACGTTCCAACACTTAAAATTTTTTTTAGACAGCTTGTTGACTTTGGTATTAAGCCATACTACCTGCATCACTTAGATCAGGCGCGCGGTACTTCACACTTTAGAATTTCTATCGCCGAAGGTAAAAATATTTTTAAGGCACTACGTGGTTCACTATCCAGTATTTGTATGCCTGAGTACGTTCTAGATCTGCCAAGAGGAATGGGCAAAATCCCTGTTATGTGGTTGGAAAAAATTACCAATACTCAGTACAGAGCACAAACTTTTGAAGGTATCACTGTCACCTATACTGACCAAGCAATCCCATAGAAACTCGAGTTGGATTTTTACTACAATCGTTGTATAATTACAACCGTTAGTAGGGAAGGGCGATGAGAAGATCTGCCCTTTTTTGTTATAAGTCACAAAATACATACAAAGGTATCTATGCAAGACTCAAAGATAGTCAGAACAGATTTTGCTACTGCAATTAATCAAATTGCCAACGAGCGCAAAATTACCGTTGAAGCAATCTATACAGCTATTAAACAAGCATTAGTTTCTGCATACCGCAAACAGTATGGCCCACTCGCTGAAGAGTGGCATTATTATGCAGAGCTTGATGAAGCAAGTGGTGAGTCAAAAATCTATAAAGCACCTGCACTAGAGAGAGATGAAGAAACTCTGGAAGTTACCAAGTGGGATGCTACTAAATCAGAAGACGTTACCCCAGCTGGCTTTGGTCGGATTGCTGCCCAAACTGCCAAGCAAGTAATTTTACAAAAAATTCGTGAGTCAGAAAAAGATCAAATCATTGGTGAGTACCAAGACAAACTTGGCGAAATCGTTACTGCACAAATTTTGCGCATGGATGGTCGCACCGTTATTTTAGATATTGGACGTGGTCAAGGGTACATGCCTCCTGAAGAGCAGATGCGTGGTGAGTTTTATAAGATGAACAACCGTATTACTGTTTTGATTAAAGAAATCCGTGATACCCATAAGGGCAAGTCAGTTATTGTGTCTCGTGCAGATAAAAAACTTGTATCTAAGTTATTTGAACGTGAAGTCCCAGAAGTGGCCTCAGGCGCAGTTGAGATTGCTCTCATATCTCGCGAAGCTGGTGTCCGGACTAAGTTGGCTGTACGCTCTACGCAAGAAGGTGTTGATCCTGTTGGTTCTTGTGTAGGACAACGAGGCGTGCGTGTTCAGGAAGTTATTCGTGAACTTAACAATGAACGCCTTGATATTATTCCGTTTTCAGAAGACCCAAAGGTGTTACTCCAGGGTGCTTTAGCTCCTGCCGAAAACCTCAAAATTGATCTGGATATAGCTACAAAATTAGCCACTGTTACTGCTCCGGACGATCAACTTTCACTGGTGATTGGTCGCGGTGGGCAAAACGTCCGCTTGGCTGCCAAACTGAGTGGCTATAAGATCACCGTTACGTCCGCTGGTGGTGAGGTGCAATCTAGTGCAACGGGTATGGAAGAGTATGAAATTGATACGTTCACCGGTTTAGCACCAGAGACGCGCGAGCAACTCATCCAACACAAACTTACTACCGTGATGGACCTAGCACGGTTTAAAGATAAGTGGATGCAGTTTGATTTGCCAGCTAATCAAGTTACAATGCTTACTGAAAAAGTAACTGCTTTTGAGGCAGAACAAGAAAATGAACCACAATTTAAGCGAAAACCTCGCGTGATGCGTGACGATCAAGCTCAAGCAACAGAGTAAATATAAGAAGTAGTGTACTAAAAAATACGAGAATTATGGCCTTACAAAAACGCCCACCAGTTATCACAATTATGGGTCATGTCGATCATGGCAAGACTTCTCTGCTCGATTATATTCGAAAAACTCGAGTGACAGCACGTGAGGCAGGTGGTATTACCCAGCATATTGGAGCCTATCAAGTAGAGTACCAAGGTAATAAGTTGACGTTTATTGATACTCCAGGCCATGCTGCATTTAACAAAATGCGCCAGCGGGGTGCTCAAGTGACTGACATTATCGTGCTGGTTGTTGCTGCTGATGATGGTGTTAAACCACAGACGATAGAATCAATTCGCCATATCCATGAAGCAAATGTACCTGTAGTTGTGGCCATTAATAAGATGGATATGCCAGGTGCAGATCCAACGCTTGTGAAGTCACAGTTGGTGGAACAGGGAATTGCTGTGCAAGGCTTTGGAGGTGATATTGATGCGGTCGAACTTTCTGCCAAGACTGGGGCAGGTGTAGAGCAGCTTCTGGAAACTTTAGCGCTCACTGCAGAACTGCACAATTATCAAGCTGATCCAGATGCACCCCTTAAAGCAGTAGTGATCGAGTCTTCACTCGATCCCCGTCGTGGTAGTGTTGCCAGCGTGATTGTCCAACAAGGTACCCTACAACCTCGCCAAGATATTTATACTGATACAGCTGAGGGACGGATTCGTTTGTTAAGTAACGAACTGGGAGCTCAACTTCAGAATGCTACGCCTGGCTCACCTGTAGAAGTAATTGGCTTTAAGAACGTTGCTGAGGTGGGTGAAGTGGTGCGAGATGCAGCTGCTGATTACTCAGCTGATGTAGTAGCTCCAGATGCAGCGCAGGAAACCGATCCAGTGGCGGGGATTGACCTCGTTGCGGCTGGTTTTGACTTTGATGTTCTGCTAGGTGGTAAACAAAAACTGAAACTACTGATAAAAGCAGACGTTTCAGGTACTCTCGAGGCAATTACCCAAACGCTCGACTTGGACAATGTGGAGTTGGTGGGTAGTGGGCTTGGTCAAGTCACTGATGGTGATATTGAGCTAGCAAAAGCGACTGAAGCACTGATTATTGCGTTTCATATCAAAGTTTCCAACGGTATTAAACAAAATGCCAAAAATGAAGGTGTACGTATTAAACAATATGATGTTATCTATCATCTGATTGAAGATCTGCAAAAGCAGATGCTTAAACTGATTGATAGCACAATCGATGAGGTGATCACTGGTGAAGCAGAGATCATGCAGATATTTGATATGAGAGGTGAGAGAATTGCTGGGGTACGAGTGAAGACTGGTACGATCCGCAAACATGACCTACTGCACCTCAAGCGTGGTGAAGAAATTGTAATGAATCCTGTTATCAAAAACATGATGCACGGCAAACAAGAAATCGAAGAAGTGAAAGCTAAAAACGAAGCTGGATTTACCTTCAAAAACCGCAAACTTGACTTCCATGTCGGCGACATTATCGTGGCTTACACAATTGCTGATTAGATATTTCCATAACTACCTGCATGCATGCTAGACTTGTAGTCATCATGATTCTTAAAAACAAATCATTACTATTAATTTTATTAGTAATCAGTGTTATTTTTTTAGTTAAATTTTTCTATTCAGCAAAACATATAACTGTACTTTCACTTGTTACAACTAGAGATGCTAGCACTCGTATCTGTTGGAATGAGAATAGTTGTGGGTGGATACAGACACCTACAGTTTTAGAACTGAACAAGTACCCAGAAAATCCTGCTAGTATTCCAAGTGTTGTATCAGCAACTGTTACTCCACAAGACATAGCAACCAAAGAAGTGTTACTGGAATATGATTCTGTAGAATCAGAGAGTTTTTCTGTATTGAATGGTGGTGTCATTGGAAATAACTACATTGTGCTTGCTCTTAAGTCTGCTGCACCCAATGAAAAAACACGCATCATGGTTATTGATAGAAAATCAAAAGTAGTTACAACACTCTATACTAGTGTCGAAAACTACGCTTACCCACTTTCACTGAGTCCAGATGAAACACACATCCTGATCGGTGAAGCGACCGCAAGTGGGTTTATATATGAGATCTTCAAACTTGATGGATCTAATCGTTCTGCAAAAATGAAACTGACTGATTTTGAGTGGAGTGAATCAGGCTATACTGCAAAACCTGCATGGCAATGTGAAAAACCTGAAATAATTCCATCGTATGTTTGTCAAAATTACACCAATATTACTAACTGTCCAGCAAATACAACTGAAAGTACGTTTTATACATTAATTGAGAAACAACCAGATGCATTTGTAACAGAGTGGTTTGCATTAAATATACCCGATGAATTTGCATTTAGTTCTTCTGACAGTATGGGAAATAACGCTTTTGTATCTGATGATGGAAAGTTCCAATTAATGCTAAATAACACTACGTGTAGTGACGACTATGGGGTCGGATTAGGTTTTTCAAATTCTGAATTTAAGTCACTGTATATCAATAAATATATTCAGCAAAAATCAAATACCGGATATTTATTATCTCTTGCAGTTAGTAAGTTCACACCATCAGAAGGTGCTATTGAAATAGGAAGAGCAGAGGTAAAAAAAGGGAATAGATCTGTGCAACTCCATCTTTCAATTAATAGTGAATATACAGCAGATACTATCACTGAAAAAGATATATCAGACAAAGTTCAGTCATTCAAAACGATGCTAGAGAATCTTACAATCAAATATTGAGGCTTGTACTCAACCAGCCAAAACATCCTATAGTTTCTTGACATTTTGGCGTATTCTGGTATACTTCCTATTTAATGACTGAAAAGTGATGCACAGACTTAAATGTGCGTCTGTGGTTAGCTTTAATTTCAACGTTAAACTTCCCTCAAATTAGTATTTTTTTTCAGCATAAGAAAGTTTTGTGCAACGATTTCGCAATGAGCGATCTGATCGTGGTTCACAAGGACGTTCTGGCGGATTCAGTTCCAATAGACGATCAGGTGGATTCAGTGGTCAAAGACGCGCACCACGTAGTAGAGGCCAATACATCGATCCTTCTTTGTTTGTGCGTAAGGCGACAGCAGATGAACAGGTCGCCTATCAACCAACCCATGCTTTTGCAGACTTTGCTGTCTGTGATGCACTACGTTTCGCTATCGAAAGACGTGGGTACATAACTCCAACACCAATTCAAGATCAGGCAATTCCTGTAATTTTGGAAGGTAACGATATTATTGGTATTGCATCAACGGGTACGGGTAAAACCGCCGCGTTTTTGATTCCTTTAATTAATAAAGTTACACTCAATCCAGAACAACGAGTCCTGATTATTGCTCCAACTCGTGAGCTGGCACTACAAATTGAAGACGAGCTTCACCGGTTTTCTGGTGAACTGCGCCTTACTTCAGTGTTATGTATTGGTGGTGTGGGCCTTGGTGGCCAGATTGCTGGGTTGCGTAGGCAGCCACAGTTTGTGATCGGTACGCCCGGAAGACTTGAAGATTTGGCAAAACAAAGGGTTTTGCATTTTGATAGATTCCAAAGTATTGTCTTGGATGAAGTTGATCGCATGTTGGACATGGGATTCATCCAAACCATCGAACGTATCATTGCTCAGCTACCAACGGAGCGTCAATCGCTCTTCTTCTCGGCCACTGTGCCGGCGAAGGTAGCTGGTTTGATGCAGCAATTCTTGCGTAATCCAATTACCGTTAAAATCCCTTCACAGGATACTTCTGCCAACGTTGATCAAGATGTTATTCGTACCAATGGTCGTCCAAAGATCGAGATCTTACATGAGCTCTTGATCCAGGAAAGCTGGGAAAAGGTACTCATTTTTGGAAGAACCAAACATGGTATCGAAAAATTAACTCAGAATCTATATGCTCGTGGTATTAGAGTAGCTTCTATTCATGGCAATAAGTCTCAGTCCCAACGCCAACGCGCTTTGGAACAGTTCAAGAAAAACAAGATTCAGGTATTAACCGCAACAGATGTAGCTTCAAGAGGTATTGACGTGAAGAACGTCACACACGTTGTTAACTACGAAGTGCCTGAAACATACGAAGACTATATCCATCGAATTGGTCGCACCGGTCGTGCTGATCAAAAGGGTATTGCGTTAACCTTTATAGATTAAGACCAATTTTGCATCTTTATCTTGGAAACTAGGACGGCAGTACGTAGTATATTTACTACTATTATTTTGAATCGCTGCCGAATAGAATTGTAATTCCATCGTTGCTGAAGCAAATTATAGATATCAAAATACAACGATATTTATTTTCATAGATGCAGAGTATATGAAATTATATAGAAACATTTCTGTGTTTGTGCTCTTTCTGATTGTTGTCGCGGGACTATTGCTGCGGCTATACAGATTAGATCAAGCACCTATTGGTGCACTTGTTGATGAGATGAACTTTGGATATATTGCATATTCACTTCTCCAAACTGGAGCGGATGAACATGGAAATCAATGGCCACTCATTTTTAAAGCATTCGGTGATTATAAATTGCCTGCATACGGATATTTACTGATACCGTTTATAAAGTTGCTTGATCTATCATTATATGTAGTCAGGCTCCCATCAGTGTTAGTTGGAACAGCTAGCATCGCACTAACCTATGTCTTAGCGAAAAACTTAGGTTTATCTCGACGTATAAGGTTACTAGCTGCAATTGTTGTAGCATTTAGTCCCTGGACATTTATCTTGAGCAGATTTGGATTCGAGTCTAACCTCGGATTGTTTTTCTGGATGGGTGGTCTTTGCTTCCTAACGAGTTTGAAAGAAAAGAGTACGTTGTGGCACAAACTCCTAACAGGATGTGTGATTGGATTAACTTGGTATGCCTACATAGCATATCGACCAGTCACATTTGTCATCTTACTTGCATACTTGGTTTATCTACATTTCCATGAGAATTTGTATGTAAAATCAATAGTCTTAGTTTTTGGAGCCTATTTTGTAACAATTCTGCCATTTCTATTACCTAACAGCATCGCAGTAAATACCATGCGTTTTAGTCAAGCTGGGATTTTGAGTGATCAAGGTGTTGTGATGAGAATCAATGAAAATCGTACATTTTGTAGCTGGCATATGCCTCGATATGTGTGTGATATATTTTGGAATAAACCAATTACGGCTAGTAATCAGCTAATTGGACATTTCATTAAAAATTATTCGGCAGAATTTTTGGCCACAAACGGAGAAACTGATGTACCATACCTGACAGTCTCAGGTTTTGGAGCATTCTCATATGTTTTATATCCCTTTTTTATACTTGGTATAGTGTATGTTCTTTTTGGAGTTCCAAATTTGGGTCTAGATATATCGAATAAGCATAGATTACTTATACTCTTGGGTATTTTAGTCGCAGTGCTTCCTTCCACTTTAATGGGGGCCCCACAACGAGTCAGACTATCTGTAGCCCTGCCATTCTTTGTTATGTGTATTGCGATCGGTTTTCAGTTGTTTAAACCCTTATTCAAAAGCTTTTTAGGTCTTTTTACGCAAAATGACAAAATAAAATATATGCTATTTACGGGAATTTGTCTTGGCATCACTGTGTTATATACATTTAATTCACTACAGTTCTACATGGACTATCAGTATGTGCATTCTGACAAGAATGATTATCTTTACTATGCATACTTACATACCCTTATGCCATATCTTCAGAGGTATGAATCATCACATTATATATACATTCAACCATTTTTCTCTGATCCCATAATGTATTACGCATTTTTTAATAAATATGATCCAAAAAAATACCAAAATGAAGCAATACTTGATGAGCTTGAACCAAGTGGTTTCCAGCATACGAAACAGCTAAATAAAATAATTATTTCTAAAAAGAATATGGATGAACTCGCATGTGAAGTTGTGGCAAGTAATCAACAAGCACTATTGGTTACCAATGTAACTGCAACAAAGCCTTTTAAACCTCAAAAAGTGATTCTTTCAGCAAGTGGGGCTACTCAACAGGCGTATGTCTTTGATTTGTATCAATATGGGGTTACGTATATTGATACATGCAAAAAAATTAGCACAATAGAAATGCAAGCCATTAAAGCGCGATTGCGCAATACTCATCTTAAGTAAAACATTTTAAGTAGTATGATATAATAAAGTTATATTTAACTGGTTACGATGCTTGTTAGTCAAGGGTTTGACTTCACGAGACATCGGCTTTGAAAGGAATACCATGGCATTAACTAAAGTTCAAAAAACCCAAATCATCACAGACTATCAATTATTTGAGGGTGATACTGGCTCTCCAGAGGTTCAGATCGCTTTGTTAACAGCGTCTATCCAAGAGTTGACCGCCCACCTCCAACAACACAAAAAAGATGACCACTCACGTCGTGGTCTGTTAAAACAAGTTGCTAAGCGTCGTCGCTTACTCAACTTCTTGCTCGAGCGCAGTGAAGAGCGCTACCGCAAACTTATCGATCGTTTGGGTCTGAGTAAGTAATTTCCCAATATGCTATGCTAAGTAGCATATGGTTTCGCAAAATTTGTCATCAAATTCTAGTGAAGAATCGCTAGTGGAGGACGCAGTAATTTTTCTTATAGGATTTTTGGTGCTTATTGCCGTGTTTAAATTCTGGCAAGTTCCTGATAGTCAAAATAATACTGTTGCACTTCGAGAGCCAATACGAGCTTCATCTCCACTTGCAACACCACAGATAGACAAAAAACCCTCTGATTATCAAGATTCTTTTATTCCTATTGCGCGTAACTTTATGCCAATTACAAAGTTTCGTATAACTTCATTTAATCCCACCATAGCAGTTCCAAAGATTCCGGAAGGTCTCAAAAATATCTCACCACTTTCACAAATACTTGCAAGCCGAGGTCAAGTTGTTTATAACGATTATCAAGATATATATGTTCCAAAAAACACTATTGATGCTAATTGGACTACAAACTGGCGAACCACAAGCGATGATTCGCCATATTTTTCCTATATAACATATTCTTTTGATAAACCAATCAAACTTTCTCAGATCCGCTACAGAGCAGACTGGGATTCAAAAGCAGGGTATGATGATGAAATAAACATGAGTTTTTGGGTTTATGAAGAAAGCTCTGGGAGTTGGCAACTGCTTGGGGCTCATACTTTAACAAAAAAGACCATGATGCTCGGGCATATACTGTCATTTTCCCCAGTCATAACAAGGGGGCTACGAGTTCAGTACGATGACCCTGACGAACTATGGGGTGGATGGGGAAATATATATGAAGTCCAGGCGATAGGAAGTGATGCATTTAGCATCACTCGAGAAAATGGCCTGATTCCTGTGGTACAATAGAGTCTTAGTACTAATGGAAAAGTGCGTTGAAGAGGATTCGAGAGAGATGATACTGACTGATATACATCAGCATGACAGTGTCTTTTCTCCAGAATACTCAAACACTTTTCCCAAATAACTTAAAGGAGATGGATATGTCATATCCTCTGTACCCGAATACGTATAAAAAAGACATCAAGGTCGGTGACAAGATTGTGTCTGTAGAGGTTGGTAAGTTTACCGAACAAGTCTCTGCAGCAGTCATCACTCGTTCTGGTGACACTGTGGTACACACCACCGTCGCTTTAGGTCGTAAAGTGAACTTAGGCTACTTTCCACTTTCGGTGGAGTATGCTGAGAAACTGTTTGCAGGCGGTATCATTAAAGGTTCTCGCTGGGTCAAACGTGATGGCAGACCAAGTGATGACGCTATCCTGAAAGGTCGTGTCGTAGACCGCTCACTTCGTCCAATGTTCCCTGATGGCATCACCAATGAAGTTCAATTGATCTCTACCGTTTTTTCCTATGATGGCGAAAACGAACCAGATATGCTTGCCCTCCTTGGTGGAGCAATTGGTTTAGCAATCTCTGATATCCCATTTGATGGGCCGATCGCAGGTATGCGCATGGGGTACCAAAAGGCTACCAATCAATTTGTCATCAATCCAACCGTTTCAGAGCAAAAAGCAGCAGATATGGACTTAATCGTATCTGGTACTGGTGACACCATTGTCATGGTTGAAGCAGGTGCCAATGAAGTATCTGAAGCCACAATGGTGGAAGCCCTGACGAAAGCGCAAGAAATTTTTGCAGGTATCTGTGCTGATATCAACACAATGGTTACTGAGATTGGTAAACCTAAAAAAACTTTGGTAGAACTTGATGCAGAAGCAGAAAGTAAATCAGCTGCTCTCAAACAACGTATCCTTGAAAGTTACGCAACAGAACTGCGCGAAGTTGTGGAAAAAGAAGGTCGTTTGGAAGAAAGTGGCGCTGGAGAACTCGTCAAACAGATCACTGAAAAGTTTAACGAAGGTGTCGATGACGAAGCTGCCAAACTGACTGAGAGTGAAGTCTCAGCAGCTTTTCATTCACTGACCAAAAAGGTCGGTCGCGAAATGATTATTAACGATAAGCAACGTCCCGATGGACGCAAGACCGACGAAATCCGCCAGATCTGGTGTGAAGTTGATGTTTTTCCACGCACTCACGGTAGTGCAATGTTTAAACGTGGTGCTACACAAGCTGTCACCATTACGACACTCGGTGCTCCAAGTTTAGGGCAACTGATTGAAAGTATTGAGGGTGAAGAAGTGCGTCACTACATGCATCACTACAACATGCCTCCATACGCTTCTGGTGAAGCTGGTCGTTTTGGAATGCCAAAGCGCCGAGAAATTGGACATGGTGCTTTAGCTGAACGCGCCCTGCTACCCATGATCCCTTCTCAAGAGGAATTCCCCTATGCTATTCATGTTGTCTCTGAAATCATGAGTTCCAATGGTTCTACTTCACAGGCTTCTGTCTGTGGATCAACCATGTCTCTCATGGCTGCTGGTGTCCCAATCAAACGCCCTGTGGCAGGTATTGCCATGGGATTGATGAGTGATGGCAAAGAGTATGTGGTGCTTTCAGACATTCAAGGTCTTGAAGATCACATCGGTGATATGGACTTCAAGGTGGCTGGTACCACTGAAGGTATCACTGCAATCCAGATGGACATCAAACTCAAAGGTGTGCCACGCACAGTGCTTGAACAAGCACTCGATCAAGCAAAAGTTGGTCGTCTACATATCTTAGAAAAGATGCTTGCTGCAATTCCAGCGCCTCGCACTGAACTTTCTGCATACGCACCAAAGATCGAGCAAGTGATGATCCCATTTGATAAAATTGGTGAACTAATTGGGCCCGGTGGCAAAAACATCAAAGGTTTAATTGAGCGCTATGGAGCACAAATTGACGTTGATGAAGATGCTGCAAAACTGCATGGTGTTGTCACCATTTCTTCTTCAGACCAAGAGAAAATCAGTGCCGCGAAAATGGCTGTCTCCAATATGTTCCGCACCGTAGAAATTGGTGAAGAATTTGATGGAGTTGTCACTCGTGTTGAAGCATATGGTGCTTTTGTCGAGTACCTTCCTGGTCGTGAAGGCTTGGTGCACGTTTCTAATATGTCTACTGAGTTTGTCCAAGATGCAGCAGCAATGGTGCAAGTCGGTGACGCAGTACATGTCCGTTTGAGTGAAATCAAAGACGATGGCAAAATTGGTCTTTCCATGCTCAGTGCAGAGCAAGAGGCAGAAGCTCGTGCCAACCGACCAGCGCGCGCCCCATTCCGTGGTGGTGACCGAGGTGGTGATCGTGGCGGCTTCCGCGGTGGACGCGGTGGAGACCGAGGAGGTTATGGCGGCGATCGCGGAGGGTACCGTGGTGACCGAGGTGGGAGACGTGACTAATAGTCCCTAACTAGCAATAAGAAAAGGCTCTGGGAAACCAGAGCCTTTTTCATGTAGGTACGAACTATAAGAGTGCAACCCAGACCAATAACCGAATCAAGTCAAAAATTAGTTGCTCTTGATGGTATTGCCTGCAGCTTCTAATTGCATATAGATTTTTTCAATGTCAGCATCATCTGCATCAGTGCCGACAGTTTGGATTAAGACTAACTGAGAAGTGGGTCCTGGAGTAACAGCTATATACCCTTGTTCATTGTAGTAATCGCCATTAGTTAAGCCTGCAATTGTCACTGGTTGTACAAGTAAATCACCATAGGCACGGTTGCTTCCGTTAGTAGTAATTGTGTAATCAGTACTAGCAGTTGCCCGTTCGACAAAACGCTCAAGTGTCAACTTTTCAGTATTCGCTACACAGTAGATTCTCAGCCCAGGATAGCCAATGTCAAAGGGAGCATCTCCATCTTTTGGCAGACGTTGTTCATCTGTTTTATAGGAAAGATACCCTGCTTGTACACCTGCGGCAGTTTGTTTATTTGGTGCTAGGCCACGAAAAGCACTTGCAGCAACCATGCGTTCTTCATAAATCCAGTAGCGTTCATCTGTACCACTGTTTGTCGGGATCCCAAGTTCAAAGTCACAGCTTGTTTTGACTGGTAGCGTTTCGATGTTAGCAGCAGCTCCAGAGTCGCTATAGGTTTTACTGATACTTTTTGACAGTGCAGCAGTTTCAGACCAGCGAGGTAGGTTGGTTTGCACAAGGTTGATAGCCGCTACTAACCCTATACCAAAGATAAGCCAGCCGAGTACAGCTAGCACCACAAAGGTAGTAAACACCCCTTTTTTGGGAGCTGGTGCAGGTGTGGTAGCTTTGACGTGCATGTACAGGGTAACCATAAATGCCATCACAAACCAGCCGCTTAGGTAAGAAAAGATAGTGTTAACGAGTCGAAACACGGTACTAACCAAGTCGTTGGAGACTCTCGCTAGCTCCGAGAAAACCATGGAAAGTATGATATACCCAACAAAATAGAGTAACCATCTCCCCACAATTCCCCAAAAATGTGCGGCTGTTAGACTAATACTATTCTGGAGTGCCTCAAGCGGTTTTTTATTTTCAAGGAGTATTTCTAAAAGTGTAAATCCACTAAAGATACTGATAAGTAACGCAGGCAAGAACAGTAACCAGAAACTACCAAAGGTAAGTGCCCCCACAAGCAGAGTTGCTAGAATGAGCCAACCGACTTTGCCAAATGCTGCACGCAAAACCTCTCCAAGAGACGGTTTTTTTTCAGCCCATGCAAATGCATATGTCATTGCCCCCGTGTATACTGATACCAAGACTGTACCAACAATGGTCATAAAGATGAAAAAGCTACCGCCCGCAATGAGCAGTGTAGGGCCAAGCGCTGTTACTAACTCAATGTACCTTTCTGCTTCAATAAGACTAGCAATCTCACCAAGTGGCATCACTGCAGCAGTTAAACCAGCAAAGATCCCACCACCCACTAAGATGACTGGGATAAAAGCGACCAGGTATATGATCGTTAGTAGCAGGGCGTTAAGTATTCCTAATTTTAACTTTCCCCATGACTGTGAAAAAAGCTCAGAAATAGGAGGCAGTCCACTCTGAGCATGCACTGGTATTTGAGCATTGGCTTGACTTTCAGACGTGGTGCGTGCATCAGAGCTATCGGGTGTGGTCATAGAACCTTTTCAAATACTGAATACTATTAGTATCCACTATTGTACACCTGAATAAATTTAAAATCACCTAATTCATCTTCCCAGATAAAAATTGCTCAAGTATACTGCTTATATGAACCTCAAATCTCTTGCAACCGAGCAAGGTTTATTTACGCTACTCGCCACTGACCAATTGGTGGCTATTGCTGATAGAACAGGACTTACACTTTCCCGTCCTATGCCGTCTGAGAATCACAACCAAATACAGAGGCAAGCTACCCAACTTCCTCAAGCAGTAGCGGAGTTATTGCAAGTATATAGTCAAGCAGTTTCAGGTGTGGGTGTTGTGCCTGAGATTAGTTTTGACCAAGTTGGCAAACTATTTGAAAGTATTGGCGTTTATTTTCCACTTGAGCGGCGTCTCTTTGATACAGACCCACTCTCAGTGCCGATTTTATCTCAAAACTGGGGTGTAGAAGCGATCCGCAACAACTATAGTGTTGCAAAACTTGAGTTGTTTTTTAATCCTACCGAGAGAGAAGCAGCTGCCAAAAAGCAGTTGGTAGCTGAGGTGTACGACTACTGCCAACACCAAGGAATTGATTTAATCCTCGAAGTGCTCGTATACATGGAGGGGAGTGAACATGAGTATCAGCAACAGTTTCCAGAGTTACAACTTGGAGCAGTTCAGGAGTTGCGAACACTGTGTTCTCTGATGGCACTGGAGTATCCACTCAATGCGTTGGGTGCTGTCACGATTACAGCAGAACTAGATGTCCCTTGGGTGGTTTCACTGCGTAACACCCCGTATCCAGTAGCAAAAGAGCAATTGAGAACCGCTTTGGAAAGTGGTGCACGTGGCTTTTTAGCACTAGAACAGTTTTTGCCAGAAAAACCTGAGACAGGTTTACCCACTTTTGATCAAGCACAATTTTCACAGTTTGTACGCACTATTGGTCGTGATAGAGTGGTGGAGTTGTCGAGAATTGTGACTGAGTCTCAAACGCAAGAGAGTGCTAGGTGATGTTGGGCAGATTTGGGTAACTTGCGGATTGCCGAATGATAATTTTTTGGTATGGTATTGCTACCAGTGCCTATTTTTAATAAAAGATTTTTTGAAAGGATCTATGTTTACACTTCCTCAGCTACCGTACGAATACACTGCAGTTGAGCCATATATTGATGAGCAAACAATGATGCTGCATCATACGAAACATCATCAAACCTATGTAGACAAACTCAATACTGCTCTTGAAGATCACCCCGCATTAGCTCAAAAAACTGTTATAGATCTCTTAAAAGACTTTGCTAGTCTGCCAGAATCAGTCAAAGGTGCAGTGCGCAATCATGGGGGAGGGCATGCCAACCACTCATTATTCTGGACAGTTATTGGTCCACAGGCAGACAGCAGTCCAATTGGACGTTCTGCGGAAGCGATCACGCAAACTTTTGGTAACTTTGAGGCATGCAAAGAAAAATTTACTGCCACTGCAACAGCTCATTTTGGCTCTGGCTGGGCTTGGCTGGTGGTAACTGCCGACAAAAAATTGGCAATCTATTCTTTGCCAAATCAAGATTCACCACTGATGCAAGGTGATACACCAATTCTAGGATTAGATGTCTGGGAGCATGCCTATTATTTGAAGTATCAAAATCGTCGTCCAGAATACATTAGTGCATTCTGGAGTGTTGTGAACTGGGCAGAAGTAGAGCGCCAGTACGTGGCGGCACTTGGCTAAACCATAGACGATTCCTATGTTGCAACTTATTCTTGATGTAGAAACCAAAAAAACGTTTGAGGAAGCAGGCGGCTTTTTCCCAGATCGCTTGGGTATCTCGTTTGTGGGAGTCTGTGTGCGAGAGGGATACTCTGGTAAAGGGGAGATGCGCTCGTACTTTGAAAAAGATTTACCAGACTTGTTCCAGCTCCTTGAAAAAGCAGATGTAGTGGTTGGTTTTAATATTGATGACTTCGATATGCAGACGTTTCTGCCCTACTACAAAGGTGATATTACGGCGATCCCCACCCTCGATGTGATGGGGCGTATAAAAAAAAGCATTGGGCACCGCATAGGTTTGGATGCGGTGGCTAAAGAAACTTTAGGTGTGGGAAAAACGGGTGATGGTTTGGATGCTATCAAGTACTACCAGACCAAGAACTGGGAGGCTCTAGCAAAGTACTGTCTGCAAGACGTAGCGGTGACCCGTGATGTGTATGACTATGGTTTGAATAAGGGGAGTGTGAAGTTTCGCAATAAATGGAATCGGTTGATTGAGTGCCCTGTGGACTTTACTTTTACCCCGAAAAAAGATGCAGGAATTCAGATGAGTTTGTTGTAAAAAGTGTGGTATAACAGTGACAACTTAGAGAAAGGTTCTTCATGTCACGCGAAGCACTTACTAAAGTCTACAATAGTTTATTACCGTACATAGTATTTCCAGAAAAAACTGAAGGTGGTGTTACTGATGCTGGTAGCTCTGCTAGCGAGGGTGGTTCAATTCCAGATGGTACTGTATCACCCCCACTACACCAATTATTGGCACATGCTGGTGCTGAAGCCGCACTCGAAACACTGCTTCGTACAGACGATCTGAGTAGCGCTGAACTGAAGATCCTCGTGAGTATGCCTGAGGTAGTGCGTGACTTGCAGGTGCTTTATTTAGTTCGCAAGCTACATGCCGTGAGCATTTTGTTGCAAACAGAGCTCTCTGAGACTCTACAAGGTTTGTCCAAGTTTCCACGTAAACAACAAGGACTTTCAGCAGCAGAAGAAGAGCAGCATCAAGTCATCAGTACTACTGCAGCAAAAATTCGTGTCGAACTACAAACGGTATCTGAAATCCAAGGAAAATTACTGCGGCAAGCAGCACTATCTTTAGATGATATACACAACTTGCGAGTGTATACTGCTGCGTATGCTGTGACAAAGGAAGAAAGAAATGAGTAAAACACCCCGAGTTTGTTATACCGCAGCAGGTATTTTGGTGCACGAAGACAAGGTTTTACTTGTAAAACACAAAAAACTAGGGATTTGGCTCAATCCTGGTGGACATATTGAAGTTGGAGAGTTGCCGCACCAAGCGGCTGAACGTGAGTTTTTTGAGGAAACTGGGGTAAAAGTGACTGCCTATGATCCACGTCTGACTATTTCAGACACTGAAAGTGAGTATCTGCCCTCACCCATCTTAACCAACTTACACTGGGTTTGTCCTGAAAATTTTGAGGCACGTCAAAAAGATCCTGAAAACTACACGCTGCACCCGCGCTGGCCCAAAGGCTGTGAGCAGCATTTGGGATTTTTATATCTGGTGAAACCAGTGGCTGAGGTAGTGCTTGTGGAAGATAGGGTGGAGACTGATGGCATTCAGTGGTTTACGGAAGATGAAATTGCCGGAATTGAGACACGAGAGAATATCCGTAAGGAAGTAGCGTATGCGTTTGAAGTTCGATGAAACTACTTTTGGAAGATCTTATTCTGAATTTTTTAACAAATTTTGATATAGTTGCGTTATGATTCTTTCAACAAAAAACGAATATTCCATTGCGGAGATTGAACAACTTAAGGAAATGTTTGAAGTTTACATTAAAACTGTTATAGATATCGAAATGAAAATTTGTATCGCGGGAATGGATCGTCATTTTGAAGGAGAATAAATTTTACTGGCGGCAGGTTCTAATCAAAAAGATTTATGGGGCGGTGGAATAGATTTAGAGACAAAGGAAATAGATTTTAATTCATTTATTAACATTAGACCAAGAGATAACAATACAAAAAATGAAATTCAAAGTGAAGAGATTAAAAAAAAGTATAAAGAACTAACTGAGCATTTTTTTGCTAAATTATATGTCTGAACAAAATCTATTACTGGGTTCATTGTCTAATGATTTGCTCAGAATTGCATCTTTAACACAGCGAGGCTCAATTCAAGCTGCTGAAAAATTCTATGAACAGACAGATCGTTGGTTAATTCAGCTTAAGGATACTGAACTAAAGCCATATATCAGAAAAATTGTTGAAGATTTACTCACAACTAAATATACGTTGAACTTGGCTTCTGCAGAAAAATTTTTGATGTATAGCGTTTTGTTGCAAAACTATAGCTTGCATGAGAAAAATTGAGTATAGAATACATCTGGTACAATAACCCCTGTTATGGCAACTTTCAAAATTAAAAATCTTCACGCTCGTATTACCGAACAAGAAATTTTGCACGGCGTTTCGCTGGAAGTTAAAAGTGGTGAAGTTCACGCAATTATGGGACCCAATGGCTCGGGTAAAAGTACCTTGGCGAGTACTCTGGCGGGGCATCCTTCCTATGAAATTGTGGGGCCAGAAAAATTTGAAACGAGCATCCTACTGGATGGTGAAGAGTTACTCGAGCTTTCACCAGATGAACGTGCGCACAAAGGTTTGTTTTTAGCATTCCAATATCCTGTGGAAGTGCCCGGTGTAAGTGTGCAGAACTTTTTGCGACATGCCCACAACGCACGGTTTGCTGAGCAAGAAGAAAAGCAGTTTAAAAAGGCGATCGAGTTTCGCAAGCATCTCCAGCAGATTGCTCAGGAATTGGAGATTGATCCGTCATTTTTGAGCCGAGGGTTAAATGAAGGTTTTAGTGGAGGAGAAAAAAAGCAGCTGGAAATTTTGCAGATGGCGGTGCTTGAGCCAAAATTTGCGATTTTGGATGAGACTGATTCTGGTCTGGATATTGATGCGATTAAAAAAGTGGCACGTAATGTGGTGAAGATTGTGGAGCGGTGTGGTACCGGCGTTCTGGTGATTACCCACTATCAGCGGATACTAGACTATTTGAAGCCAGATTTTGTGCATGTGTTGGTGAAGGGAAAGATTGTGCGCTCTGGAGGTGAAGAGCTGGTGACGGAGTTGGAGAAGTCAGGATACAAAGAGTTAGTATAGATAATTTTTCAGGAGAGTAAAGTGATTTGTTGACAGAGTCTTAGAAAGACGTCGCTGTTTTTGATAAGTTTTTTGAGTAACCATGGATAGTCTTGATGTGAAGTGAGCTGTTGGCGAACGTCTCTGTCGACGAATTGCTTTGCTCTCTCATAATGTATACTAACACCAACTCTTTTAGTAAGGAATTTATGGACATCATCCCACACCAACTCACCCAAAACGTCAAGTTACTGCAAAAAGCTGCTTTATGGCACAACGGCAAAGTGTTGATCCTGAAACGCAGTAGCAAGAGCACTTCACGGCCAGATCAGTGGGATCTGCCTGGGGGAAACAGTGAGTGGCCGGTGGACGCACAGGGTCAGCGAGTGATGCCTGGTGCGATTAGTGGTGAAAAAGAGGGGTTGCTGCGAGATATGCATAAAGATGACGTGGTGCGGGAAGTATTTGAAGAGACGGGGATTGAGCTGCAGCGCGAAGACGTAAAAAAGTGTGTTCACATTGGTACGTTTTTTGATGGGCAAGCCCAAGTATTTTCCATTATTTTGGGGTGGGAGATAAAGCTTGAGGGCGATTTTAAAGAGGATAGTGTGCTGCTGAGTGAGGAGCACAGTGACTTTAAGTGGATTGCAAAGGATGAGTTCGAGAACTATGATTTTGGTTTTGCTGGGGAAAAAGAAGGATTTATCAGGAAGATTGTGGGGGAGTAGAGAAACGGGGAAATTCATTTTATACAACCTATTTCGTTCGCAATTTTTCACTACTGCACATCCTCGGTTAAAGCTGAAAACAATGGTAAAATAACCTCTCATGGCCCGCTTCGCACAAAAACACACCACCACCTTTGAAAGTAACTCAGAGCAGTACGAACATGGGTATTCTTTCCCTACAGATCAATACGCCTTTATCAGCAAACCTGGTTTAAACGAGCAAGTTATCCGCCATCTTTCCCACATTAAAGAAGAACCAGATTGGATGCTACAGTTGCGTCTGACGGCATACCAACAGTTTTTAGCCAAAAAAATGCCAGAGTGGGGAGCCGATCTTTCCGAAATAAACTTTGAAAAAATTCACTACTACCTCAAACCCACAGATCACCAATCCAAATCTTGGGAAGATGTACCCAAGGATGTGAAAGAAACATTTGAACGTCTGGGCATTCCTGAAGCTGAGCGAGCAGTCTTGGCTGGCGTGAAGGCTCAATATGACAGCGAAGTCGTCTATGGCTCCCTTAAAGATGTTTTTGCCAAAGATGGCGTGGTTTTCCTTTCCATGGATGATGGACTCAAACAATATCCAGACTTGGTCAAAGAATACTTCGGCAAGGTCATCCCTAGTGGTGACAACAAATTTTCTGCCTTGAACACCGCTGTTTGGTCTGGTGGGTCATTTGTCTATATTCCTAAAGGTGTGGATGTCAAAATGCCACTCCAGACCTACTTTAGAATCAACTCGGAAAATGCTGGCCAGTTTGAGCGGACGTTAATAATTGTTGATGAAGGGGCGAAAGTGCACTACATTGAAGGATGCTTTATTGCTGGTACCAAAATTATGACGGAGAGCGGATTAGTAGCAATTGAAGATATTAAGACTAGCGATACCGTTCTGACACATACGGGCAAATACCAACAAGTTGGTCATACTCAAGTCCGTCCATACACTGGTCAACTGTATAACCTGAAAGTGACAGGTCAACTTTCAGAACACATTAATGCTACAGAAGAGCATCCATTTTTGGTGGTAAAGCGACAACGACACAATGAGCGTAACAAAGTATGGGAAACTCAGTGGTTGCCAGTTAAAGAAGTGCAAAAAGGTGATTATCTTTGTATACCGATAGACAAGACTATAGACGTGCAAGAATCCCGAACTTTCCCAATTCTACGTGGTGCAGGTAGACACGGCTGGGTAGAAGAAGACTTTACAATAGTTTGCACCCCCGAATTATTTAGGTTGATTGGCTACTATCTAGCTGAGGGTAGTGTCAGTGCAGGTCATTATTTGAACTTCTCGTTTAATGAAAATGAGCGTGAGTATATTGATGATGTAAAAAATTTGCTTACAACGGTCTTTAGTGAAACTCGTTTTCATGAAGTTGCTCATGAAAAAAATCATGGTGTGTCTGTTGTGGTGCGCTCCACCAAACTATGTCGTTTCTTTGAACAATTTGGTACTCATGCCAATAGTAAAATACTTCCTAAATGGGTACTGCAAGAAGCACCTGAAAAGCAAAAACAGTTAATAATTGGGTGGTATGCGGGTGATGGTAGTTACTATAGAAAACAAAACGCTCATGGTTTTAAGGAAGTCTTCAGAATTTGTACGGTTTCAAAAACTCTTGCACAGCAGGCGCGAATGCTACTAGCTAGACTTGGTGTGGCAACTTCACTCAATGTGCGGGACCGCACGCACGAAAACCGCCAGACAATGTATTGTTTGGTGATTGGTGGTGAATACATGATAGAGTTTGGGAAATGGGTTGAGCAGCCAGTACAGCCACAGATGTGGGGTAAAAAACGAGCGACATACTATCATTTAGATCAATATTATTTATATGCTCCAGTGGCTGCCATTGAGAGTGAAAAAATTGAAAATATCCCTGTATATAACTTTAGCGTCAAAGGTGATGAAAGTTATGTGGCAGGCGGTGTTGCGGTCCACAACTGCACAGCCCCGCAGTTCTCCAGTGGTTCCCTCCACTCCGCTGTTGTGGAAATCTACGTCAAAAAAGGCGCCCAGTGCCAGTACACCACAATTCAGAACTGGTACAAAAATGTCTATAACCTGGTCACCAAACGTGCTTACGTAGAAGAAGAAGGTAAGATGATCTGGACCGACTTCAATATGGGTTCAAAAGTGACTATGAAGTACCCTGGCTTTATCTTGGCAGGACGCGGGGCAGTGGGCGAGACTCTCAGTATGGCACTGGCTGGCGCTGGCCAACATCAAGATACTGGCTCTAAAGCCATTCACTTGGCTCCACACACCAGCTCTACCATTATTTCAAAATCTATCTCCAAAGATGGCGGCCGGACAAGTTATCGCGGTATGGTCAATGTTGGCCCACATGCCAGAGAAAGTCAAAATACAGTGATCTGTGATGCGCTATTGCTTGATAACTTTTCGCGCTCAGACACCTACCCAGTGGACAGAATTTTTAACTCCCGCGTCGCCATTCAGCACGAAGCCACTGTTTCCAAGATTGGTGATGACCAACTATTTTACTTGATGAGTCGTGGTGTAGGTGAAGAAGATGCCCGCAAGATGGTGGTCCATGGTTTTATTGATAACTTGGTCAAGAAACTGCCACTCGAGTATGCAGTAGAGATGAATCGCTTAATTGATCACGAAATGGAAGGGAGTATTGGGTAATGGAAGATAAAAAAACCTACACACTAGCTCGAGATGTACACCGCACCATCACGATCGATGCGCCTGGTGTGTATGAAATCCAGCTCACTGGTGAGGGGGCGCAAGCTACGATCAGTGGTATCTTTGCAGCTGCAGGCAAAGAACAGAAAAATATTACTGTTATTATTAACCACCAGGCAGCACACACTCGTTCCAACACCGTCCTCAAAGGTGTAGTCCGAGACCATGCTCAGGTCAGTTTCACTGGACGAATCATCGTCGCAGAGCACTGTCCAGATACCAATGCCTTTTTGACTGAGCGCATTTTGCTGCTTTCTGACACAGCCAAGGCAGAAGCTGTCCCCGAACTCGAAATTTTAACGGACGACGTCAAGTGTTCACATGCAGCCAGCATCAGCCATATTCCTGAAGCACAACTTTTTTATCTCAAGAGCCGCGGTATCGCACATAGTGAGGCAGAAGCACTGATCGTGCAGGGATTTTTGGAAGCTGCTGAGTAATTTTCTCTTTTCGAAGACATTTTCCTCGAGTCTGGTATTTCCACCCAAACAGGTTTATACTAGGAAGTTTTCAGTTTTTAGAAAGGAGGCAGCATGTCTGCTTCACGAGAAAATGGTACAAACTTTGCACAATTTGAGGTGCCCAGCTCACCGCCTGCATTTGAACTGCAGAAAGCCAAAATTTGCGAACTAATTGAGCAGCAGCATCAGGGTTTGCAATTAAATACTCGGACAATTGCGCAGAGTTACACAACACTCAAAGTACATGAGGGTAAAAACATCATTACTTCACTGGTAGTTACTCTGAAAAAACCCGTCGCACTCGATAGGTATTCATTTCCAGTGCGGTGTTTGCGTTGGCACTACCAAGATGGAGTAGGTGTCAGTGACAATGAAGTTTTTTATTATGCACCAGCTCCTTTGGATCATGCGGAAGTCCCAGATTTTTCAACAGAAGAGCGCCAACAAATGATGGCTGCGATGCGTCCCGCGGGTTTATTATTTGGACAACCAAACTTGGATTCTACTGCTGCAGCATTTCAAGACACAAAGCCTTGGAGCGGTAAGCTGCGCAGGGTATACCCAGAATATAGCATGGTGCAAGCCTGGATGGAAACAGTAGGGCAGCAGCAACCGAGCTTGGGGCTTTTCCTGCAGAATTTATTAAAGCTGTTGAGAACATAGCCCTCATCGAGTCTGATAGGATACGGTACAATACAGGGATATGTTTGACAGTGCAAAAATAAAATCAGACTTTCCTATTCTCTCAAGATCTGTACAAGGCAAACCGCTCGTGTACCTTGATAATGCCGCAACAAGCCAAAAACCCAAGGCTGTTATTAATGCTATTTCTCACTACTACGAAACAAGTAATGCCAACGTTCACCGTGGTGTACACACCCTTTCTGATGCCAGCAGTAGGGCTTGGGAAGAAAGTCGTGCCACTATTGCTCAGTTTTTTGGCGCTCAGCCTGCTGAGTTGATTCTGACCCGCAACACTACTGAAGCTCTCAACGGTAGTGCTTACGGCTGGGGAGATACAAATATCACCGCAGGTGACGTGATAGTAACCTCGCTGATCGAACATCATGCTAACATAGTGCCTTGGCAGCAGCTGGCTAAGCGAACAGGTGCTGCTGTGGAGTTTATACAGCTTGATGAGGTTGGCCGGTTGGACCTCGGTCACTTGCGAGAGTTGTGTGAACAGTATGGCTCAAAAGTAAAGCTAATTGCGTTAAGCTATATCTCCAATGCACTAGGTACGATGCTACCAATTTCAGATATTGTCACTCTCATAAAAGAGTTGTATCCATCTGTAGCCACTAGGCCAAAAATTGCCATTGACGGTGCGCAAGCTGCTCCACATATTCCCGTAAAATTTGATGAATTAGATATCGATTTCTTTGCATTTAGTGGTCATAAAATGCTGGGGCCGATGGGTGTGGGTGGGTTGTTGGTACGCAAGCAACTACTCGAAAGTAACGAAATGCAGCCCTGGTTTTTTGGTGGAGGCATGATTGCGGAGGTTCATACCACTGGCACCACGTTCAACGAAGATATCGCTGAGCGCTTTACTCCAGGCACCCCAGATGTGGCCAGTGCGGTGGGGTTGGCTGCAGCCTGTCAGTATTTGCAAAACATCGGCATGCACAACGTATTGGAACATGACAGGATGTTAGTACGCTACACGATTGAAAAACTTTCCCAGATTCCACAAGTAAAGATTATCGGGCCAGTAACACCTCTTGCCTTAAACAAGGTAGAGACAAACGCATCCACAGACGCTCTGCAGCAAAATGCCGAGAATGCTGCAGTGCTTGATAGAGTGGGCTCGGTAAGTTTCATCTATGATGGTGTCCACGCCCACGATGTGGCACAAGTTTTAGATAGCGAAGGAGTAGCGGTGCGTAGTGGTCACCACTGTACGATGCCACTACATGAGCAGTTTGGCTGGCAGGCGAGTGTCAGGGTGAGTTTTCAGATCTACAACTCCGAAGAAGATATTGACCAGTTGGTTGCAGCTTTGGCAAAAGTAGCACAAGTGTTTGGCAAGTAATATTTTTTTCAGGCAAGGGCAGTACGAACCGAAACTTTAGTAATGCGAACGATCTTATGTCACAAGATTTATACCAAGAAGCAATTATAGAAGAATTGAAGCATCCTCAAAATAAGCGAGTGCTGACTGATGCAGCAGTATCGGTACACGAAACCAATGCTTCTTGTGGTGATGACATGACGGTTTTTTTGAAGTTTGATGCAAGTGGACAACAGATTGCTGAAGTGGGTTGGCAAGGGAGTGGTTGTGCCATTAGCCAGGCTACGATGAGCCTGCTTTCAGAAAAAATAACGCAGATGCGTGTGTCTGATGTTTTAACGTTACAGCAGTCTGATCTCGAGGCTTTGCTAGGGCTCGAGCAGCCGATTGCCTATGGCAGGGTGAAGTGTCTGCTGCTTGGGCTGCAGGCGGTGAAGAAATCTATAGCTCACCTGGAGCAGTTATCGATGTAAGTTTTGATGCACGACCTCGACCCCGACGCTTTTAACAACTTAAGTTTTGGTGCGAATGGCAGAAAGCATAGCTTTTAACAACTTAAGTTTTGGTGCACCTGTAATTTTATCCTGCTTTTAACAACTTAAGTTTTGGTGAGCCGAATAGAATCGGGATGCTTTTAACAACTTAAGTTTTGGTGTACAAGTAATTGGATATTGCTTTTAACAACTTAAGTTTTGGTGTTAAACCATTGCGACCATGCTTTTAACAACTTAAGTTTTGGTGTGCGAGCACAATGATAGGGCTTTTAACAACTTAAGTTTTGGTGCGTACAAGATACAGGTATGCTTTTAACAACTTAAGTTTTGGTGGACTTCGGAAGGCTAATGGCTTTTAACAACTTAAGTTTTGGTGCGCACCGACTTCCAGCTGGCTTTTAACAACTTAAGTTTTGGTGTTGGCGGCCAGATGATAGGCTTTTAACAACTTAAGTTTTGGTGCTAACTTGTGGGGAATTGGCTTTTAACAACTTAAGTTTTGGTGGCCATACAAATCACTATATGCTTTTAACAACTTAAGTTTTGGTGTAAAGTTGCGAAGCCATAGCTTTTAACAACTTAAGTTTTGGTGCTCAAGAAGTGGGCAATAGCTTTTAACAACTTAAGTTTTGGTGTACCTAAAGGTGTTGAGAGCTTTTAACAACTTAAGTTTTGGTGCTGCAGGAAGCCAAGGAGGCTTTTAACAACTTAAGTTTTGGTGCGGCGTACTACCTACTTAGCTTTTAACAACTTAAGTTTTGGTGCAGTGCCAGCGCTATTTTGCTTTTAACAACTTAAGTTTTGGTGAAAATTCTCATTTAATATTGATTTATAGGTAAAATTTACTATGCAAAAAGTTAATTTTACCCATAAAATAATAATATAAACACATCGAAATAGTACTAGAAGCATTTTTAAAATACTCAAGAACTTTTAAGTGTTAACGAGCCATTTTTTTAAGTTGTCAAAACGAGCCATCACACGGGGTTACCGGTAATGACGAAAATAATTTTTTAAGTGTGGCTGAATACTAGCGCACAAAGTATACTCAATACAAGGAGCAGTTTTAATAGTGTTTACTATGAGTAACCCACGGGTCTCGATTTACCTTCCCTATGTAGAAGAAATTAGTAAAGTTGATGCAAGACATGTTCGGATGGTTTACAAAGGTGGTGAGGTAGTCAGTGATTTATCAGATATCTTGAGCATCATGCTTTACAATTCAACAACTACACTTTCCACAGAAGTAATAGATTTTATCAGTGCCAGAGGTGTCCCTATCATTATTCATCGAAAGCATAAACCAACGTGTACTTATATCATGCCAAGCATGCGTGCGGATAGTAATGATGTTCTTTCTCATCAGATCATGTACCGCCTTGATGATCATAAAACTAGACATATTGCGCGACAGCTGCTGAGTGCCAAGTTTACAGCAATGAGTTGGTTATTAAAACCGAGGTTAGAAAACCTGAAGTACGGGATGCTGCTTGAGGACATGAGGTATGTGGAGGCGCAACATGCGAGAATGTACTGGGATCGTTTTTACGAAAAATTAGGAGTGCACGGCAATCGTCGCTCAATTAATAGTGTGAGTTTTATTCTAAACGGTGTATCAAAGTATATTACTGGTAATTTGTTGCGCTGGGTAACGTATCATCACCTTTCACCATACCATGGATTTTTGCATCAACCAACGACTTACCCATCACTATTGTATGATTTGATTGAGCCATACCGTGGGTATTATGAACAACGTGTTTGCAAAGTGATGCTCCATCATTTTGGAGAGAAACCCAATATAGAAAAGGAAAAACTGATGGGGATTGTGATCAACGATTTACGTGAATTTCTGCGAGAGAAAGTGTATACAGAAGTGACACGGCAAATTGTGTACAGGCAGGAGTTGCTCCATGGTGTTGTACTGTCACTGCGATCATATTTACTTGGAGAAACCAGGCGGTTTTTAATTCCTATGGAAAATATCCCCAACGGTGGTAGACCTAAGAAGGTTACATTTAAAATGTATGGTAAGCATGCTGGTATCACTAATACGTTTAAGGAGGCGAAGAAGTTGCAGTTCTAATTGAGTGTGCACTTCTTGCATCTATTTAAAAGTATGTTAGTATTTTCACTATAAGCAGGCTCGTTTTTTCATAGTAAAAAACTCGTTTGAGCATTTAGTCTTCAAAAATTTTTTTTGTCTGTCATGCATTACTAATATTCAAACGACATAATCAGGAGAAAAATGCAAGCCCTCAGTAAAGAAAGCTCAATGCAAGTGCAATACCAGTCACCAATTAGTAGCTGGTGGGCGAACATCAGTGGAGATTCTAAAACTGTGATACTATCACTAGTAATTCTACTAATTGCAGCAATTACAATTTTTGCGATGTATACCTTGTATCTTCTTAATAGGAATAACTAAAGGGAAAATGTCAGCAAGCATCCTAAAGCAAAAACTTGGTTATCGTCTTGCTGCAGAACGCTTTCATTTTACTGGACAGAGTTCATTAAAAACTATAAAGTTTCCTATCACTTCACGGAACAAAGCACTTGATCGTAAACTTATTGATTCACTCCGACATGACTATACCGTAGTATACGGTGCACTTAACTATCCAGAGTACTGCAAGTATGCTGGTCAACAATCAACAAAGCCATATAGTGTGTTTGATTTTTGGATCGATAGTTTACGAGCTGGTGTACTCTGGTCGAGTTCGTTTAGTAAAGCCGAAAATTTGTTGCTCAGTTTAACGAACAGTCAAAGCTTCTATGATTCGCTTGCTGAAAGACTTGCAAAACAACTATCTATAAGAGTAGGAATTAGCTTAAATTACATCAATAAAGAAAAAATTTGTGAACGCTTGCAAGGCGATCCACGCGGTCTCAGTACGCTGCCACTAGTTATCAAGGAATTTAAAAAATATTTCAGTACTTCAAGCGAAAAGTCAGAGCAGCAAGATCAGCGTATTAATCAGTATATTAATGAATATATCAGGGCTATACCCAAAAATACAAAGCAATTTTATACGTTATTCTTTTCCTTCTTTGCTCTAGAAGATGCGCAAAAGCAGTTTGAAGTCTACAAAGGAAATCCATATTCACTTACCTTCATTTTTAATCCTAACTGGGATTTGAAACTTCACACTTCAGATAGCCCACAAGATTTAGTGATCACACTGCACCAGCTCTTTGGAGAGAATGCCCTAGCTTATATGGGTCTGAAAGATAACTTCAATGGTTTTCAAAACTATTTTGGTGATGTTATTCATGTGCTCATGTCAGGGAATTCACAAAAACTTTTTGATGCTTTACTAGGGGCCTATCCTGAATACCAAAAGCAGGACATCGAAACGCGGTTGCGTTGGTTGGCTGATCGAGCTCGTCAGTTGGGTGCCGATAACTCAAGCAAGTTAGGCAAATCACTGGCTGATCTGCGCATGGGGTTTGGTGGTGCACTTGCAAGTTGGGTGGCAAACTTTACTCGTTCCAGTGCAAACAGTATATTTGATCTGACAGAAAAACATATTGAGCTAAGTACGTTTGGTCAAGATATAAAAAATACTATATATTCCACGATAACTTTTAAAAATGAAGTAGAAAAAAAGCGAATGGAGCAAACTAAGTATGAACTCGAGGTGTTGATTGAAGAGCTACTAGCAATTTCAGAAAACTATTGTCTTACGTCTGAAAAAAATCAACTACGGGAAGATAAAAAATCATATACATCGGTAAAAATATCTGATCTTGAAAAGAAAAAATCTGTGATAGAAAAACTGGCACCGCTGCAGAGAAAAATAGTCCCCGAAGAGATCGAACAGTATGGGCAAATTCTGGCAGAGTTTAGGCTAAAAGCTAATCAATTCTATCAGCAATATATGTGGCGAGCTGATAGCACCGTACTGCCCCAAAAGCACACCTCAAAGAAAAATAATAAGAAAAAAATACTTTCTGCTGGCGAAAGTTTTAAAGTTTCGTATAGCGCCATAATTACTGAGTTGCCAACTTTGCCTGCATTCATTGGTGTGGTGAAGCAAAAAAAATTCGCTAAGTACAATATGGGAGTTAAAGATCTAGAGCAAGGCTTACTAACTGTAGGTAAATACATTGCGCAGTTAAGCCAGTTTCCTACTGACTCTGCACTAAGCACAACAAAAAGCTTGCAAGCACTGCTAGGATCACTTGCTCGCAAACTGAGCTCCCAGTCTTACCAAGGTGAGTTCGCAAAAAAAGCGCGAATTATTCTGAAAAAATATCTTACGGATGACATATTACAAGATATATGCAAAGGAAACGTACACAAATACCGCTTTGTTGAGAGTGTATATGATAGAAATACTTCGCCACTGATCTGCTACAAATGGATGTGTGAGGATGAACAGGCTCATCGCGAAATATATACTATTCATCAACAGCTCATATCACTTTGTAGTGCCCAACTGTCTGATTACTATCTCGCAACTGAGAAAAGACTTGATAGTGATGCATTGCGAGGCAGTATAGAAACATGGAAGTCTGCGGTTGCTTTCTTTTGTAAAACTGCAGTCAAGACTGAAATAGCAATCAATAAAAGCGATTTTGTATTTAGTGAATCAGCTCTCCTGCAGTTTAACCGTTTGACTAGTCAAAAAGAAATACATATTACACCACAAAGATTTAATTTTTTCTTTCAGATAGGTGTGTTTACTGAATTGAAAGGACTATTGAGTCTTTTGTCACAGCAAGAAACAGTCTCAAGATATGTAGTACAAACAGTCAATGGAAATCAACAAGAGCTCCAGTACATTCCATCTGAACAAGGTAAGACAAAAGTGTTAGCAAGTCCAGCTCCTAAAGATTTACAAGCAGTTATAGCTGAGTATCAAACAAATCCAGCAGGCTATCTTGATTTTGTGGAAACTGAGACTAGTGGAAATGAAGCAAACCGTCATTTATTTTTTTATCCTCATGAGTATGCACTTTCTATAAAAAATCATAGTCTGAAGGGTGCAGATAGAACAGTACAGTTGCAAAAAAAATCTGAGAGGCAGTTGCAGTTTAAGGGAAAACTTGATAAAACCACTCTCTTTTACTTGCATTCTTCGTTGTATCAAACACAATTTTTAGAATGGTTTTTATGTACCCCTAAAACTAAAAAGGTAGAACTAGATATAGCTGGTGGAAGTCTGATTTGTGAAGTAAAAATTCATCACAATATTGTTTTAGATAAAAATGGCAAACTGCAAACTGAGTTTAGAGAAGATGTAGAAAATGCAAGACTTTACACATCAATTCCATTTGAGATGAATGTACACCAGGTGATTAAGAATCAAAGTGTCTATATCTTCAAAAATGACCGTAGATTAAAGACAAGTGGCATCACCGTGCAGTATGCACTACCACAACGATTTATTGGTATTGATTTAGGTGAGTTTGGCTTGGCTTATTCGGTTTTAGAAATCCCAACTGAGAGCTACCTTGCCATAAACAAACATCCTTTTTCTATCTCTCAAGGCGCTAATAATTACTGTGAGAGCAATATTCCTATGATCCATGTTCTAGAGAGTGGGTTCATTTTAGAACCCGGTTTGGAAACTATCCGAAAGGGAGTAAGTGATCTCAAACGCAAGCAAGTTTTGGGTACGTTTGCCTCAACTGAGACCTATCTAGCTCGCTTGAGAGAAAGCGTGAGTAATACATTGCGTAATAAGGTACACAGCATTGCGCTAAAATACGGGGCAAAAATTGTTTATGAAGGTAGTGTAACTGGTTTTGAAACAGGAGGTAAAAAAATCCTTAAACTATATAAAACAATAAAAACCCCAGATGTCATGGGTGAGAGTCGTAATGAAGCAGATAAAGCAGCTATGAAGAATGTTTGGGGTAATGAGAGCTTGAAAATAGCTTTAGAAATATCTGCAGTAGATACAAGCCAGCTCTCGTTGGAGCATCGCAAGTCGTATAAAGATGTAATTAGAGAAGATAGTAACTATACATTTAGTATTCTCCATGAAACTGTTAATAGAAAAAATCCAGAAGAAAAAATCTATGAAATTTGTGTAAAGGCAGAGGGAGATACTGGATTGTATTTTCCTGTTTCTGCTACACAACTGGAAGCAATAAAAAAAGCTGGGTATATCACGGGTAAAAATCTCTTTAATTTGTGTAAAAAGGCACTCAGACCGTCACGCAATGAAGTAACTAGTAATGAAGAAAAAATATTAAAAGAAAAGTATGCTGATTTATGGCATCAAGCTAAACGTGGCAATAGCTATATTTACCGTGATTTATTTGAACAGGATAGATTTGAAGATGCAGACATACAAGCAGCAACAAATATTGCGCTGCGGGGCATCGTCAAAGAATGTTTGGAGACAAATACTGATGTGAGAAAAGATAATTTTGATTTGTTTAATAAAATTCAAAAAGAGGAAAATAAAAATTTTTATAAGAATGTAAAGTTAATTACTATATAAACACACTCTCTACCTCACAAACATATACCCCTGTTTTCTCACGCAGTACAGATGCTGGCGATAGTGGCCAAAGAGAATAAGTTTGTGGCGCAAGTTCTCAATCAGCTTCGCCAGTGAGTAACTACTTACCTTGTGTGTGGCAGTTTTGCCCCAGATCGCTACTACCAACTCTGAAAATGGCACGACACTACCAGTTCGTTCATACAGCAGCTTAAAGCCAATTTTTTCTCGTTCAGTCAGGGTATCTGCAAATACTTGCCATGCCACATTCGCTCCATCGTGTAGACCCAATTGTTCTAAATACCTGCTACTAAGCTCTACAATCTCTCTAGGCACTATGATCGGATGGGTGGCAGGAAAAAATGTTTGTAATCGCGTATGACATTTGAAGAACTCTACGATAGCAGCGTTTACTTGTGTGGCGTGTGAAATTACTGGGTCTATCGTTTCTTGTTCTATCGATATGAAGCCATAGAGTAATGCCTCCAGTAAAACAGGAATGGCTACATCTGTACGAAAGGCACAAACTATCTCATATTTTTTATACCTCAACCGCTTGGTGCAGACCATACTTGGGAAACCAATCGCTGAGGGCAGCAGTGTAATCGTCTCTACTTGCTGCATAATTTTTTGAGGAAATATTTGGCATAATTCAGACAAAAATGATCTAACTGATAACTCAATAGCAGTATCAAAAGTATGAACGGCTGTATCCTGTGTGAGAGGAGAGACCCACGTACTAAACTGTTTGGCTTCAATCAAACAATCTGCTGGATATACTGAGCATATATCGCTAGTAGGGGCTCGCTGTAGTTTCTGCCAAAATTGTGGTGATAGTTCAAGCTGTGGGAAAACAATGGCAGCTGTAGGAGCTGTGGCTGTGGGTGGCAGCACGAGCGGTGGCTTGTGGTTTAGATTCAAAGGATACGTTTGTAGTGTGCGTGCTACGCTACAAAGATACTGAGTCTGCAACTCACTTGTAGTGCAAGTAGTAATACTCGGAAGTTCTGGTGATTTGTACATTGAGTATATTTCTAAGTTATGGCAGATATATGTATCCCTTTTTTCTCACGGTACAGATAACCTCCCTACGGCAGCCTGCCTTGAGCAGCTTCTGACGCAGTGACTTTATAACAGCACTGAGTGCATAGAGTGAAAATTTTGTGTATGTTTCATCACCCCACAAAACCGCGGCTACCTCATCAAAAGACACAATCGTGCCTGCTTTTTCTTCAAGTTGCTTAAGTAGTTTTCGTTCTGAAAAACTGAGTTGCGGATAGATGGTGGACAGTGAAAATGGTGCTTCTGGATATCCTAGTGCCGCAAGATACTGTTTGCTCTGCAGTCGCTCGGATACCGAGAGCTGTTTTGAACGCAATCTAGGTAAAAAAATTTGCAGAGTATCATGCTTGGCAAGAAGTTCTCCAATTATTTTACGATCTGTATATCCGGGAGTTGTTAAATCGCTGTATCCAGCTTGAGTAGTGCTAATTACTCCCAGGAGAATCGTTTTGCATAGATATGATATGGGAAGATCAACACGGTAAGTACAGATAAGTTGTTCTGTAGTGGGATGTGCCGCACTTGTGCCAGCAGAAAAACTACCCGCTGTCCCAAATAGAGTGGGGATGACGACGATCTCTGCTAACCTATGTATTAGGTGTTCACTCTGCAAAACATCCTGCAGCTGATCTAAAAATTTTTGAACAATCTCATGCCAATCTGCCATATCAACTCGTGTGATCGATGAGCTTGGCTGCCCTGCCATCAATTGGCAGGCTTCTTCTATGGCTGGTAAAGGAAATTGACTGGTAAGTCGGTAGTCTGCAAGCGTTTGCAGGGCACGCCAAAAGTCTTGACTATATGCCCAATTAGGAAAGTACACAGTCATTTCATGTCCGTGTTTTGGTGTAGGTAGTACAATCAATTCTTCATCACTAAATAAGCCCAATTGAATTGACCTGGCTGTAAAGCAGAGGTATTTTGCCTGATAAATAGGTTCAAAATTTGCTATAAGCTGGGGCATCATGGCGCAATTATAACAGTACTAAATAGCTCAAGAGCAATATTTTTTTAGCTCAAATCTTAGTTTTCAAGAAAATCACAAGATAATTTTATATTCTCCCATACACTTGCTACTACATAGTGTACATATTTGTTACTCCATAGGAGGTATATGCGCTCACCTGATTCTCACAAAAATCTCAGCAATGAATACATGTTTTATATCGCGCGGCAAACTCGAATCAAAGTTAGTGCTGAAACACGAGTTCTACTTTCAGGATTATCAAAAGCTGCTCAGCTCCAGCTGCTCTCTCATATTCAGGCTCGTGCTCACTCAGTAGATCCGTACGAGATTGCTGCAAAAGCTGAACAGGTATGCCCTGCGGCACTGGAAAGCAACAGAATTGCCGATCCAGCCTCATCAGAAGGTAAAGTGGAGTTTCAGTGCAACTGCGCTTGTGATGGGCAGCGGGTGGAGAGTAATAAACTTCTGACCATGCCAGAGCTACTGCGAACTGTTATGGATCAACTGCGAGGTAAACTTTCAAATATTGACTCACATAAATTATTACTCATTTTTTATGAAGATCTTGTCGCCAGTTCTTATACAGAAATCGAAGAAGCAGAACAAAGTAATCCACCCTTTGTGACAATCGGGTCACTAGCAATACAGATTGACTAAACCAGAGAGCACCACAACAGAGTATGTCAAGTGAGCAGTGGAAACCAAATCTACGTGAAAAAGAGCTAGAGCGATTTACTGCTAGTAGTAATGCTGTAGTGATTAGAAGTATTCGAGAGTACAAGACTGATGATCAAGGCAATCTAGAGCCAGTCTTTGGCGCACCCATGGGGCTGTGGCATCAAGTTAATGGCTCATTTGTTGCTGTACAAGACCGTCGCTTTTGGCAGTTGTGGGAGCAGTTAAGTGCAGGCGGAGGCAATTACTATGAGCTAGTAAGCCAGGATGAAACTGATACAGTCGTATATTCTTTAAGCAGTACAATCAGTAAACTACGTGTCAAAGGTTTTTTGACGGTTAATGGTCGTGAACAGATTACGCACCTACAAGATCAACATCTGAGTGCTGAGGCATATGTGCATCTAACCGAGATGTGTAATTTAAGTTGTGTAGGCTGCTGTACACTATCAGACCAACGAGGCGGTGCAGGAGCAGAATCGATGGATACTGCCTTGCTACATGAATACCTGGAACACGCTGTGCGCGGAGCGGTAGCGAAAGGATATAAGAAGTTCACCTTTAAATGGGCCGGTGGCGAGCCCACGTTACCTGCTCCCTTTGCTATGATTGAAGCTGCACAGGCTCTGATCCAATCACTACAAGAAAGATACCCTAGCATCAAACTAACACAAACAATTTTAAGTAATGGCATTCCGCTTAATGAGCGAAAAATCTCCTTTTTGCACGAACATGGTATCCATGTGGTTATTAGTTTTTGGGGATTGGATACTGATAATGATTTACAGCGCCGTCCCCGAAATAAACAAAAAACCTTTGAGAGAATTCAAGAAAATATCCGCACCTGTGTCAGAAAAGGTGTTAAGTTTAACGTTCTCACAGTTATAAAACCAGAGAATGCGGATGCATTTGCAGACGTGATTAGGTTTCTTTGGGACAAAAAGGATCCTGGGTATATTTTTGCAGGATGCGCAGAAGAGTATCCTCCCATTCCCATCTCAATTAATTTTTACCGGCCACAAAATGATCTAGAACACGAGCGAGTACTTGCTGAACAAACTAAAATCGTTAATGGGTTACGGGCAGGTTTTGATGAAATCTTGCGATTGATCTGTGAAGAAGATGTGCCCATTAGTATTCCTGAAATGTGGGATTACCTGAACCTGACAGCCCCATTCTTGCGGACGTGTGGATCTGGCCTAGACTATTTTAGTATTAGTCACAATGGGATCAGTTCGTGCCATGAAGAAACTGCGGTAGACCATCGTGATCGTATTGAGCGAATGCGAGAGGGGGAGAATCTCTTAGATTTGGCTGCAGAGGATTATCATCCAGATGACCTTCCCTTACTGCGAGCAGACAAGCGAGTATTTCGCAACCAAGATGAAGTCAAACTTGCCCTCCATGGTGGTGGTGGTTGTCCTCGGAGTCGTAAAGATGCTGATGGTAGGATTCTGCCCTACGCAGCACAGCTCTATAATCCCTATACCGCTATATGGCAAGAGTTACTTACTATATTTTTGCTTGAAAAACAACGGATGTCCAAAAAAGATAACATCCGAGTTGTACAGGTACGGCGTGATAGTTGTAATGGTTGCCCTGGAGATAGCCGATGTGGACTGCATCTGATTACTGCTGCTTTGTCGGCACTACAGTTTGCCGCTCAGGACACACGGACAATCATCGGTGTAATCAATACCGTTCTCACAGCTGTTCCTGGCGCTGAGGTTCATGTAATGAGCGTTAATACTAATGGTAACGCTGGGCTAGACAGAACATTTAGCGGTACAATGCCTACAGAAGTTTTATTTGAAGTATCTCCCAGAATGCAGATAGATTTTAGATGTGACGGATATGAGGGCTACGATCCTAAAATAGATGATGATTTAGGAAATGATTCGAGTGGAGTGAAGATATTGGTGGAAAGTACTATTGCTCATACACTGATCTCATTTGTATAGAATCTGTCAGGTGCAAAGTTCATCGTTTGCCATACGGCCACCGCACAGTGTACACTGCTCCATCAGTATGGACACAAAATTTTCGCTTAAAGATCAGTTATTCAATCTTGAAAAGGTGACAAAGATTGCCAATGAGATACAGTCAGTTTACCCTGATTTTGCCAAAAATGACTTCATACAATCTGTCGTAGATACATTTCCTGAGCTTGAGCTGAAACAGCGTATCACCTGGATTACGCAGTCACTCAGAGCATATTTACCAAATGATTTTCAAGCTGCGGCAGCAATCTTACTGCGAGCACTTCCCCCGATAAATGATCCATCAAAAACTGATAATGACTTTGGCGACTTTATCTATGCTCCCTACGCAGAGTTTGTAGCAAAGTACGGATGTACAAGTGACAATTTGCAGTTTTCACTTGCAGCACTCAAAGAAATAACCCAAAGATTTTCTGCCGAAGATGCCATTAGATATTTTATTAATGCCTTTCCTGATCAGACGATGGCAGCACTACTGCAGTGGAGTACAGATCCACACTACCACGTCAGACGCCTAGCCAGCGAGGGGACGCGCCCCAAACTTCCGTGGTCACAAAAAATAACTATTCCAATCGAGTATTCTTTGCCGATTCTCAATAATTTATTTTCAGATACCACACGCTATGTCACACGTTCAGTGGCAAACCACCTGAATGATATCTCTAAAAGCAATCCGGACTTGGTGTTGCAAACACTTGAAGTTTGGCAAAGTTCAGGCAAACAGATGCAGAAAGAAATGGAGTACATCGTTAGTCATAGCTTGCGAACATTGATAAAAAATGGGTACCCACCAGCATTTACATTCCTTAACTTTTCCAACAATGCAGCCGTTATTTTTTCAAATCTTAAAATAGAGCAAACTCAGATAAAAATGGGTGATTCTCTCGATTTTGCTTTTTCTCTGAGAGCCATTGAGGATGAAAATATCCTGATCGATTACGTCATTTCATTTCAAAATAAACGGCAAGAAATGAAAAGTAAAAAAGTCTTTAAACTAAAAAAGATTGCTATACAAAAGGGGCAAACTGTTACTTTGAAAAAAACTCATCCACTCAGAGAGCAGATGACGACGAGAACTATCTACCCTGGTGAACATAAGCTGGAGATCCAAATTAACGGTGTTGTGGTAGGGGCAGCAACTTTTGAAGTACTACAGACAAAGTAACAGTTTCATCTGATATAGTACTACTATGCAGCTCTTCGTCGGATCCAAAAATCCAGTTAAAATAAATTCAGTCATCACGGCAGCCAGTGAAACCTGGCCAGGTGTCAGTGTAGTAGGTATTGATGTGCCCAGTGGAGTGTCAGTTCAGCCATTGAGTGACGCAGAAACCAGAACGGGTGCCCGCAACCGTGCCTTGGCTGCACTAGATCAAGGTGTCCAGCAGTTAAAAGAAAATGCTCTAGCGCAGACAGCAGCCATTGGTGATAAAACTTCCTACAAACCTAGTGAAACGCTGGGTGTGGGTCTTGAAGGTGGGGTGTTTGAGCTTGATGGCGAGCTCTGGTCCACTGTCTGGGTAGCTATGGTGGATAGTGAGGGTACTTTTTATGAAAGTAATGGTGCTCGCTTTAAAGTCCCACAAATCATTGCCGAGCGGATCAAGAAAGGTGAAGAAATGGGGCCAGTGGTCAATGCTGTTATTGGGCAAGGTGATGTGCGGCATAGCATTGGGATGATCGGAGTGATCACCAATCGATTTGTAGATCGAACTGAAGAGTATGGCGCAATTGCCAAGATGGCACTGGGATTATGGTATGGACGAGACTGGAATAAGCATTTAAGATAAGATCGTTTATGCAACCACCCAAACTTTTTACCGCCCGCTTAGAAGATAAGCGAGTGCTTACCCCCAAGTACATACAGTACATGTTTGAATTCATAACTCCCCATGAGATGGAGTTTGAGGCGGGCCAGTATGTTTCTATGAAGGTTTCTGATCGTGGTGATCGCAGATCATACTCGATTTGTTCCGCACCTCAGGTCAAACATGGTTTCGAACTTTTGATTGATATATCGCCACAAGGCATTGGTAGTAAATACCTTGAGAGCTTGCAGTTTGGCTCGGAAGTTTCCGTACTTGCCCCAATGGGACATTTTGTTATTCCTCAGGGAGTGGCTGAAACTGCCTTTTATTTTATTGCCACAGGATCTGGTGTGGCCCCATTTAAATCGATGATTGAAGACTTACTCCAAAAACAAGAAAAGCGACCAATCGTTTTGTACTGGGGGCTCCGTCATGAAGAGGATCTGTTTTGGGAGCTTGAGTTTCAGGAACTGAGTAAAAACTTCCCTAACTTTAAGTTACAAATCATCTTGTCTCAGCCTAAACCTGAGTGGCCACTCAGTAAGGGGCGTGTGACGGACTTGTTGCAGGCGCTTGAAAAGCCAGCTGGAGCAGGATATTATTTGTGTGGCAATGGTAAAATGGTAGATGAGGTAAAAGCGTACTTACAGCAAGTTGGTATCGCTTCACAAAATGTACATAATGAAATGTTTTATTGACAGTACCAGTATTTAGTGTATAAAAATATATCTAAGCAACTATGGCAGATCAAAACAACACACAGCAAGAAACCTTACACGGTACCGTCACATCCAAGCAAATTGGTAAGTATACGGTAGCGGTGATACGAGATAAGTGTATTAGTGCTGCTAGTTGCGTAGCAATTGCCCCCAAAGTTTTCCAGCTTGATGAGGAAAACTTGGCAAAAGTAATCTCTCAGGACGGGGCTGAAGATGAGATGAAGCTCTTGGCAGCGCAAAGCTGTCCAACCATGGCAATCATAGTTACCGATACTGAAACTGGGCAACAAGTTTGGCCAATAGAATAACATCTGAGGAAATTATGAAAAATATTCCACTACTACTTGGCACAATTTTTGGTACACTGCTGATGATTGTGGTAGTAGCAGTTATTTTTTCTAGCTCTACACCGGCCACTCAATCTGGTGAAGTCGTTGTCGATCAGGCACAGCTAGTACAAGGTGCTACCAAGATCAAAGGTCCAGAAACAGCTACAATCACCATCGTTGAGTTTAGCGATTTTGAGTGTCCAGCGTGTAAGTCATACCAGGCTTTACTTGACCAAATTATAAAAACCTACCCAGATGCAGTTAGGATCGTGTATCGTCACTTTCCACTCGATTCTATTCACCCCAACGCACGCCTCGCAGCGCAAGCATCTGAGGTGGCTGGATCGCAAGGCAAGTTTTGGGAGTTTCATGATAAACTTTTTGCAGCCCAGAGTGAATGGGAAAAAATTGCTAATAAAGATGAACTAAAAGCAAAGTTTGCCGACTATGCTGCACAACTGCAGATTGACAAGCAACTTTTCTTAGAGAAAATAGAGTCTCCAGAAGCTGTGCAAGCAGTAAAATCTGATTCAGACTTGGGTGGTTCTTTGTCGATACAAGCAACACCAACATTTTTTGTAAACGGTAAGATGACTGCTGCCCCTCAGTTGTTAGAAACTGTGAAGTCACTTACAGAACAAAAATAGCAGTACAAAAACAGTTAGAAAAGTACAGAGATAAGGGGCACCTAATGAAAAAATATACTCCATATATTTTTCCTTTACTAGTAATAGTTATTGTTTTTTTCTTGGTATACCGCTGGTTTACTCTGCGCACACAGCGCAACACAATGGTGCCTGATACAGCTCCTGCTATCCAAGTAGAAGAGCTCAGCCCAGAACAACTCACCAGTGTTTTACGCGGTAGTCAGAATGTCAGTACAACCCAACTAGAACCAACTCCATCGCAAGGCACAGCTCCTGTTGGCAGAGGTACAATTCGCTACATCATTGCCGATGGCAAAGTCAACTTTTCAGTATCTGCTGATCTGCCTGAGGCTGAAACAGCCTATCGTGTTTGGGTACGTACCCCAAATGGTGATGATATGACCGAGGCGTTTATGCTTGAAGTTGGCAAAGGTGGCTATATGGGTAGTGCTTCACTTCCTCAAGAAAAGCTACCTGTCGAAATCATTGTCAGTACTGCATCTGAAGCTGCCGCTGCATTGAACGCTGTAGTCTTAAAGGGGAGTATCGCTGCCCCAGCCACACCGGTTGCTTCTCCAGCTATGGGAGGAAGTAACTAGATTTGCTTCTTGATAGCGACCTCGAGTGCCAGTATGATAAGTATTTAGTACCAACAACCTTGAGGACATATATAGGTAGTCGTGTATAAGTAAAAAAATAAACCTTGCAGAGCAAGGGAAAAAAGGAGCAATTATGGCATATAGCTATACTAATGCCAAAGGCCAAACTTATTATTTACACACAAAAGATGTGACTCTTAAGAACGGTAAAGTTCAAAGAATCTACTTCTTTGCTCGCACAGAGCGCGATGGTGCTCTTGATAAAGTTCCAGCTGGCTATGAAGTCATGGAAACCAAACGCACTAACATGCCAGTCTTAAAGAAGGCATAGTTCTTTTTATATAAGAAACTATAAACCCTCCAGCTTATACCTGGAGGGTTTTGTATTTACAGGTGGTATAATTGCACACTTGCTAAAAACATGCACAACGCCAGTGAAAAACTAACTGCCGTATCTTTAGGAGCTATCATTCTTAGTGAAGAACTGGGTGGCATCTCGTTGCTCGAGTATATTAGGCAAAACGCAGCAGAAACTGAAACTACACTACCTACACTTCTGTCTTGCTTTATCAATTCTGAACACTATGTACATCTAAACCAGTGGGTGGACTCTCAGGCAAAACTTTTCCCGTTGCATAGAAAGCTGATCGCCGTACATGATGCACACGGGCTTCTTCCTTATCAATTTAGCTTGAGTAAAGTTACTCAAGCTAACAATCTAGATCTTTATACGAAGCTAGCACATCCACAGCTTTGGGATTCAGTGGGAGCTGTTGAGCTGAGCGGCTTGGGTCAACTCCCAATTCCCATTGTGCCTGCGTATCCACTCAGGCTTGCAGAGCTCCATGAAGCACAACCAGCTAGTCCACAGCTCGAAAAAATAAAAACTCAACTCCTTGAGCTATATACTTTTGTCTGTGGCTATGTATATTTACGACAAATTGGTACATTTCCTCAAGAGGCTAAACTTAATGATCGGATGATAGCTCATTGTTATGCTGTGGGAAGCCAAATCATTGCGCAGTTTCCAGCACAACTTCATTTGAACGAGCAAGTATTGGCAGATAACTTGCCAGTAAAAACTGCCGATCCTCACCTGCTGACTTCTCCAATCTTTCCTCCTCAGCATCCACTACTGCATGCCCATGCGCTACATGGCCTCAGTGTGACTGAGCCATCTGACCCTCAGCTGAAACGATACCCCAGTAGTCAGATGCTACGGCATGGCAATGAGTACTTTGGTAATGCTACTGGCATGGAAACAATCATAGCTGGCTTGCAAGCTGACTGGGAGGAAACCCAAGAGCTCATTCTCCAAACTCTTGGAGCTGGAAACACTACACAACGTACCTTAGAAACGGCGCTCGATTGGAACAATACTAAGCTGCCATTCTCTAATGAAGGTACCAAACTCAACGGTTCAATTGGAAGACTGCAAACGATTTTTGGGAGAGAACTAAACCTTTTTGAGTTTTTACGATTTTTTGCGGATATGGATGACATTGACGCACCAAAAATAAGCTACGCCCATGAGTATGCTTGCCTATACCAACTAATCGCTCGTATTGAGCAACTACCAGCCTATACCGCTGGCAGTGCCGAAGGTAAACTTGATGGTCTTGCTGAGTACTTGGATGCTACTACCAGAAAGCTATGTAAAGTTTTAAGAGAACTGATGGGAATAGAACAGAAGAATAGTTATGATTTCATGGTTGTAGCAGACTGGGAGAGCGCAGTTGTAGCTCATCAAACCTTTTTTAGTACTGTTTTCGTAGAGCACAACTGGGAGGATTTTATAGAATTCATAGATACACAAGTTATGTATGTCGGATCGGTAAAGCTAGATGAACAGCGGTTATTTTTACTCAAGATCCTTACTCACCAAGAAATTACATACAAGTTTTATACTACTAAAGAAGAAATTGTTGATTTATTGTGTAAACTGACTATGCAGTATGCATGTGAGCGCACTGCACTTCCCCAACTTTGTACCTTTTTGCAAAAAGGTGATACAGACTATACAGTTGCTTTAGACGTTGCAGAAGAAAAATTTAGTCGTGCAGACCGGCCATATGCCATAACTGCCGCAACACTAGATGTTGTTCTTCTGGATTTAGAACGGTTAGCTCCACAATCAACACTATTGGCTAGACTGCAAGAGCACTTTAAAAAACTTGATATAGTTGCAGAAAAACTGATCGCAAATTTGTCTGAAGGAGCCGCGCCTGCAATCAAGTACTGCCTTAGTCTGCAGAAGATCTTTCTGCTCCAAGAGTTCTTTGCATCTAGTGCGTATACAAATGGCGTTTTGAGTGGATGGTTGCTTGAACGCTACCAACCATTATTCGATCAACTTTCTTTAGTACCTGGAGCAACATATAACAGCTACCGTATGCAAGATGAAGAAGTTGTTCCTTTGCACCGAGCAGAGAGCTTACTTGATAACGTGCTCAATTTTGCCCAACAGCACGGTTTGTGTTCAGGAGAAGAACTACGGATGTTAGTGGGTAGAAGTTATGGTGCCGATGAAACCTATCATGCCCCAGCAACTTCTTCTGATAGTGTCAGTGCTGAGTATACAGAGATCATGGTAGTGATGCGCGAAATTCTCTATTCTGCAGCACAAAAAGGTCGCTACTTTAAAGCACGTGATACTGATGTAATGGCTCTCAAGTGGTCGCTGCTAGAGCCTAGTGCTACTCACTGGCTGACATACCAGCGTAGTCTGATGCATGCTGCACTCCAATCACTCAATGAAACGGGCTTAGCTTTCAATTTTTCATACAAAGACGGTGATCGCGAGCAGTACGCCAGCCTTTTTCAGATCTGGCAAGATATTGACTGTGGTTATGTGCAGCGACGTGTATTTGCGCAAGCACTGCAACTTTTTATTGAACAGTATAAAAGTAATACTGCAGTGACTCAATTTCTTGATTATGAGGGTTCATATGCGTATCTAGCAGCATCAGCTAATGGTACATTGCTGCAGGCAATTATGGCTAACAATCCAGATTTATTACATACCGAAGTCCGATCAAATCAGCTAGATATGCTATACAAACTGCTGGGGGAGAAACGCCTCCAAGACCTCTTATTTAGAGCTGCATATATATGGGGAGTTCATCACTACATCAAAGAACTAGAGATCACCAAAACAGAGTGGTGTTTTGCTGATGAGTCTGGGAATAAGGATACGATTGCGCTGACTGAGCTACAACCACTGCATCTCCACTACACTGACCTCTCAAGAAGTAAAACACGCAAGTATGTTCGCCATACGTTTGAACTTGCAGTAGACAAGACTTACACACTCATAGGCTCTGCAAGCAACGGTAAAACAACAACGCTTCTTTCTTTGGCACTTGCAGGGCAACTGGCTGAGTTGGGGTTGCCCATCTTAGCTCGTGATGCCCAGATGGTACCACCGCAACTCGTTTTTGTTTCTCTCAACGATGAACGAAGTAACGAACTAGGGAGCCGTTTTAAAAATGGTTTTGTGCGGATAGCGCATTTGCTTGATAAGGTTTTTGCTGCTAAGAAGAAAAATCCCAATATACAAATCCTTGTTGCTTTTGATGAAATCTTTAGAGGTACAGATGACGTCAATGCTGCAGCCGGCATTATGGCTGTTTGTGAGGCACTGCGTGAGCAGGGGGTGTTCGTGGTAATGGCAACACACTTTTTGTTGTTAAGTGAGTTGCAGAATGCAGGACTCGTGGATCAGTTTCAATTCGTATCTGTTACAAAAGATCATCAATTGACCAGTGAGGTTCACCAAAGTGAGCTAGTAGCGGTGTTAGAAAAATATGGATTTTCACAACACTATCAAAACTACTTTAGTGCATTAATAGCTGGAGAGGCTGCGAGTGAGCCGCTTGCAATTGCAGACGTCCTGGCAGACGAGCATGCCAGCAGTATACAAACCTATCATAATACTTTTTTTGAACTGTTTCGTGAGCTTGACCTACTAACGTTTAATCGCTACAGAAAAGATGAACTAGAGGTAGCGTACTCACTGACCCATACCTCTACTCCCCTGGCCACTTATGACGTACATAACCATCAACAACCTCAAGAATTTATAGACTGGTTGACGCTAACTCGCCAAGGAGAACTGGTGCTGCATGATAAGCGGTTTATTAGAGCACTTCGCAGTGAGATGGTTGAGTACTTTAGAACAGAGTGCAGTGCAGAAAAAATTGATGCGGCACGTGGATATCTGACTTCCTTTTCTGAGCTACTTCTTCCACCAAAAAAATCTCAAAATGTCACTTTAGATCAAGCACGGAAGTACTACATTGAATGGCTGCGAGAGCAGTTTATGCTGCTTAAAACCCCAAAACCAGACATGAAAACCGAGCCAGTGGCTGGATTTTTTACTAGCTTACGTAAAGCACTGGGTGAAGAACAAATTGAAAATGGTAGTAAGCAAAAAGAGTTTAGTGAGTACGTACTAGGGAGGTTGCTTAAGCAAGGTTTGGTGCATACCTATCCAGCACTACTTGAAGAATATCTTACTTTTTGGCGCAACCAGCAAATAGATCCTGAACAACTTCTCCAACAGGCTCCAACAGTGCGAGAATTTTTGGGGTTACTTAAAACTCAAGCACCAGCCTATACCAATCTAGATGAGTATCATCAATTTATTTTGTTAGAAGAATTATTTTTTGAGATCAGTCCTATTGAATGGAAAGAAGTGCATTCAACTGAAGAACTGTCCGCTCTATTGGGTGAGACGATAACGCGCCTGACTCCGTACCACCATGAAAAAGTACTTGATCGTAGTTTGAAACAAACAACACATATGGTGGATATGGCTCGCTGGTTAGCATTTTCCAAGTTGGGTTTCCAACCAGCGCAGGTCACACCAAGTGCTACAAAAATAGTATTACAGAACTCATTTTACCCTGGTCAAGGAGTGGTAGATGCATCTGTTCCAGATCCACTTGCAGCGACGGTACGGACGTCTATTGAAATGACAGCAGGTAGTCCAGTAGTGTGTACTGGCGATAACATGTCGGGTAAAACTGTTACAACTAAAATGGTGTTATTTTGTGCTGCACTTGCCAACCTCACAGGTTATGGATTGGGCAATGTCGAGACTCCAGAATTTGATCAAATTTTAGGTTTATACAAAGTTGAAAGTTCACAAGATGAGAGCAGTTCAATGTGTGAGACGCGAAAAATTGCTGAAATTATCAAGACAGTACAGCAGTATTTAGCCAATGGTGGTACGCCAGAGCGCTGCTTGGTAGCACTCGATGAAGTTGGCTCGGTTGTTTCTTCGCTGGAAGGCAGCGCTTTAGCGGCACTTTTAGTAGGAATATTTGGCCAAACAGGCGTATTTGTGACTACCACAACACACTACCACCAACTTGAGTTACTGCTGCAGCGTTACTTCCCTGACGTGCCTACTGCCCCTTGGGGATTTGTGTACGACGAGCAAAATCCAGCAAGTATTTTTACCGCTCAAAAAGGTTTACGCCCAGGTCAGAGTAATGGTATCAAACGAGCACAGGATTTTTGTCGTAAGATACAGCTTGAACACAGAGAAGAAGTTGTGGGGATCTTAGAAGAAGCGCGTGAGAATGTACCGAGCATCCAGCAGTTTATTGCTGCTAAAAAATAACCTGGTCATCAGGTAGACTACATCTATATGCGTACAGACCAGAATGATCACGTAGCTGTAGAAGTAACTGAAGCAGTTATTTGGCAGCAGTTAAAAACAGTAATCGATCCTGAGCTAAACATCGACATCGTAAACTTAGGATTAATCTACAACGTAGCCGTTTCTATAGTGCAGAAACCAGAAGGTCCGCGGCCACAGGTACATATCGTGATGACGGTCACTACTCCAGGTTGCCCACTGCTGCATGTTTTTGAAAAATTGATTAAAGATGCGTTAGCTGCTATCCCTGGCTTTGATCCGTATAAACAAGCGATCATTGACCTTACCTTTGACCCTCCTTGGATTCCTGATATGATGAGTGAAGAAGCCAGGGCAGAGCTTGGTTTATAACAGGAGTAGCATGCCAAAAGTTTTTATTGGTGCCGATCATGGCGGTTTTGAGTTAAAAGAAAAAATTAAGAGTCATCTCACTTCGCGTGGGTATCAAGTAGAAGACTGCGGTGCTTTCGCATTAGATCCCGATGACGATTATCCATCCTTTGCATTTAAGGTGGCACAGGGTGTTGCTCAAGACCCGTATGCGCGTGGTGTTTTACTCTGTCGCTCAGGAGTGGGGATGACGATTGCGGCTAATAAAGTGGCTGGAGCACGAGCTGCTACGCTGCATACACCCGAAGAAGCAGCCCATGCCCGCAGCCATGATGCTATTACTATTGCAGCTTTGCCTGCTGATTTTTTACGTGAAGAAGAGATTTTTGAGGTACTGGGTATTTATTTAGTTACCCCGTTTTCTGACCAGCCACGCCATAAGCGTCGGTTACAGCAAATTTCTGACTTTGAAGCAAAAAACATATAGGTATTCGCACTACTGCTCTACTGGCTTCAATTTGTTGTGTAATACGATATAATCCAGCTCATGAAAATATACCCAGCTATTCTTACAGAATCGCTTGCGCAAGCTCAACAACAGTTGGAAATAGCACAAGGTTTGCAAGATGTTGAGACCGTCCAGATTGATATTATTGATGGTAAGTTTGCTGATAACCTGACCATCACTCCTGCAGATTTTGGTGAGTTGGATTTTGGCGACCTGACGTGTGACCTGCACCTAATGACAGAAGAGCCAATGGATGGCGTGTATGAACTGATCGAGTATTCCCGGATCGTTCCGGTACGAGCTGTAATTGGTCAAGTTGAGCGAATGAGTAAACAAGCCTTTTTTCTTGAGGAAATTGAGAAACATGAGTGGGAACCAGGGGTATCTCTAGATATCTTTACACCACTTGAAGCTATTGATGATGCGAGTTGGCAGTATTTGAAAGTGGTACAGCTCATGGGCGTAGAGGCTGGGGCACAGGGTAAAACATTTAACCCATTAGTTTTGCAAAAAATAGATGAACTCAAAACACTTGCACTGAAGTTTGAAAAATCAATTGAAATTATTGTTGATGGCGGAATTAATCCAGAAACAATAGTAACAGTTGCTGATGAAGGTGTGGATGCAGTAGTTGTGGGTAGTGCACTTTGGAATGCTCGTGATAATCAAGCATTGCTAAAACAGTTACAAAGCGTGTAAACTGATACGCCATGAAACAACAAATCACCATCCCCCGCGCAAAACAACATTGCACGATCAAAAAGGTAGCAATTTTTGGGAGTGCTGATGTTGATCCACAACATCCACTCTACGAAGAAGTTTTTAAGATAGCTCGGTATCTTGCGTATCACGACAAAATTGTAATCAATGGTGGTGGTCCAGGAGTAATGGATGCTGCTACCAAAGGTGCTCAGGCTGGCGGCGGTAAGACGTTGGTTGTCACCTTCAATCCAATTGATATGCCTGAATTTGAAGGGCGTTTTACGGACAATAAAGCTGATAAAGAGATCAAGGCAGCAAACTACATTGAACGTATGTTTGGATTAATTGATAACGCTGATATTTTTGTCTGTGTTCAAGGTGGGACAGGGACGTTGAGTGAATGGGCGACGGCGTGGTTACTCTCACACTTATACTATGGCAATCACAAACCCCTGATTTTATATGGAGATTTTTGGCATGACGTAATGCGTGTAATGAATGAACATTTTTTTATTGGGGAAAAAGAAAATAGTGTCTATAAGATTGTTAGAGATGAAGCTGAAATGATTGTAGCACTTACTGAATTTGAGCAAGAGCTTAATGAACGTTGTGAACTTCCACATCGCAGCACAGATACTGAATAAACCTTTTATATTGTTCATACAGTGATCTCTGTAGTGTTTTCTGATGGGTAAATGAGGTAGTATTATAGTATGCAGGAAATTTTGACGATTGGGTCCTCACTAATTGACACCTTTATTCAATCGCCACACTTTGCAGTTGAGCGGGGTAGTGATGGAGTCAAACTATGCCAACTCTATGGTGAAAAACTAGAAGTAAGTTCATTTGAGGTCCGCACTGGTGGGGGTGGAAGCAACACTGCGGTGGGCTTTGCCCGTGCAGGTTTTACCGTAGCTAGTATCACTGAAACAGGTAGAGATGTATTTGCACAGGTACTTTTGGATGACTTCCACAAAGAGTTTGTCTCAACACGTCATGTAGTACAGGAAAAAAAAGAGCAGACCGGAGGATCGGTGATTCTAGTCGGCCCAGATGGTGGCAGAACTGTCATGGTGCACCGCGGGGCGTCTTCTCAACTTGATCCACATGATATTCCATTACAGGCACTCAAAGACTGTACCTGGCTACACCTGTCTAGTATTTCGGGGCGATTAGAAACACTGCAGACAATTGGTGACGCTATGCACACAAGTAGAGGGTTTTTGTCCTGGAATCCCGGCAGAGGTGAGCTGGAGTTGTTGCAGACGGGTAGGCTTCGGATAGAAGATATGGCTTGTAAAATACTGTTTCTTAATAAGTCTGAGTGGGAAAGTATTAAACGTTTACATGAAAGTATTTTGACTACAATAGGTGAAGTAGTAGTTACTGACGGCAGCTCAGCAGGAAGTGTCTTTTTGGGCCCATCTACTAGTGATGCAATTGAGTTTGTTCCACCTCAGACAGAGACAGTTGATGAAACTGGAGCTGGTGATGCATTCGCTGTCGGGTACGTGACGGCTCGACTACATGTTAAAGAACCTGAGGAAGCAGTGGGTTGGGGTTTGCATAATGCTCAATCAGTCATTCAGTATTTTGGAGCAAAACAAGGACTACTAACCCAAGCGCAAATGGCGCACTTGTAGATAATTTGTCATAATACAGCCTATGTCTGACTACAAAGTTATACTCGAGCAGGAGATTGCTACACTGAAACAAAAAGTCAGTCAAGCAGTCATGCCTGAAGAAATGCTTGCCAAGGTCAATAAAGATATCGTGGCACTCGAACGCTCAGTGGCACTAGGAAGTTATGACGAAAAGTATGAGAAGGTTTCTCGCTATATTGACTGGGTATTAAAAGTACCCTGGGAAAAAAAGTCTGATGACAACTTAGATATTGAGCGTACAAAGGCTGTATTCGAGAAACATCACTATGGTATGCAGGATGTGAAAAATCGTTTTTTGGAGTATGTTTCCGTACTCAAGTTGCGTAAAGAACAGTTCTCAGATCAAGAATTTCGTGCCCCAGTGCTGTTGCTCGTTGGGTTGGTTGGTACGGGTAAAACTACCTTTGCCTACTCGCTAGCAGAGGCTATGGATCGCAAGTTAGTGCGTATCCCCTTTGGCGGTATGGGTAGTTCACAAGAGCTGCGTGGGAGTAGTAGATTGTATTTGGAAGCAGAACCAGGCCGAGTACTCAAAGGTGCTTGTGAAGCTGGAGTACGTAATCCGATTTTCTTGTTGGATGAAATTGACCGGGTTGCCAAAGAGGCAAACCGCGATATTATGGGTGTGCTTGTTGAACTTCTTGACCCAGCTCAGAATCACTCATTTAGAGATGCCTATCTAGATTATCCTGTAGACCTTTCCAATGCAATTTTTCTTGCTACAGCCAATAACACCGTTGATATTGCGACCGCCGTTATGGATCGTATGGAAAAAATTTCCATGCCATCGTACACAGACAAGGAAAAAATTGTGATTGCACAGAAGTATGTGCTGCCTGGTTTACTAGAAAAAGCTGGTTTGAAGCCACAACAATTTATTATGGATGATGCAATTTGGCCACTGATTGTACGGCCATTGGGGTATGATATGGGTATTCGTACACTGCAGCGTACTCTGGAAGGTGCCGTACGTAAGTCAGCAAGAATCATTGTTGAAAAGGGATATCCAGAGGTAATCATTACAATGGAGAACAGAAAGATCTTCTTGCCGCAATACTAACGTATGATTGTTCTGTTATTTTTAATTCCAATTTTAGTTATTATCAGCGGGCTGCTCGTGTATCCACACAATGGAAAACGAGAGTTCTTAAAGATGGATCTCGTGCAGTTTTTTTATGCCTTTGTTGTTGCTCCACTGCTCTTTGTATGGTTGAAAAGTTTTATGTATGTATTTTTAAAAAACGAATTGGGTGATTCGCTTTCCCAGACACAAGTTTTTATTATTGATACTGCGTTCAGTCTCATGAGTTTGTATGTGTTTGCTTTTGTGGTAATCCATTCACTCACCGCCACATTTAATCGTCGTCTGGTACGAGATCCACTCTATGATATCTTTGCACACTCAGAGTTTTTTCATCTTTGGTTGAGTCATATAGTTATGTTTATTGGTTTATTATCTTGCCTTACCATCCTGGCGTTTGTAAATGTATTTTTGCCACTTGATTTTACAATCAACAAAATTTGGTTTTATACGCTCTGTGGCTCGGGGATACTTGCAGGGACTTTTGCCTTTTTAATGGTTTGGCTTTCTGATCCAAAACAGGAAGGCGCACGGTTTATGAGGATTATGAAACTAGTATTTGGACTCTTTTTTATGATGTACTGTGTGGTATATTTTATCTTTACGCCATCGTTTGATGCATCGAAAGGCATGTTTTGGTGGAGCTTCTCGAGTGTTGCCACTCTGGCAGCCTGGTCACTCTTTACCTACAGATCAGCGCGTGCATATACATTATTTGATAGGATTAGTAATAGGTTCAAACACCTCACCTGGGGAAGTAATATACAGTTATTTAAATAAAGGATCGTATGAGTACATTGAAAATAGTCGCACTAGGTGGCATGGGATCTGTAACACAGAACATGTTTCTCTATGAATATGAAGATGAGATTTTGTTGGTAGATTGTGGTATTGGTTTTCCTGATTCGTATATGCCGGGAGTTGATGTCCTAATTCCAGATGTACGGTACTTGATGGATTTACTGGAAAAGGGTAAACAGATTGTTGGACAGGTATTTACACATGGCCATGATGATCACATTGCCGCATCACCCTATATTTATCCACGCCTTCCAGAATTTCCAATTTTTGCTTCGCCACTAACTGCCCGATTTGCAGAAGAACGATTGCGAGATGGCGGAATTAATCGCAAGGTGACCACAGTTAGCACCACTGATCCAGTCACAATTGGGAGCTACTTTAGTGTACGTTTTATCCCAGTTACACACTCTGTGCCAGATACCCGACATGTTGCCATTACTACGCCTGAAGGAGTGATATATCATGGCAGTGACTTCAAGCTGGATCCAAGCCCTGTGGATGGTGAAGTGACTGACAAGCAAACTATTCAACAAGTGGCCTCTGAAGGTGTTTTGTGTATGATGATTGACTGTTTGCGTGTTGAACGTGAAGAAGCAACTCCCTCAGAAAAAACAGTAGGCCCACATCTTGAAGAGACGATGGCTGCCACTAGTGGCAAGTACATCCTGACTCTGATGAGCTCCCATATTCATCGTATTCAACAAGCGGTTTGGGCGGCTGAAAAGAATAATCGTAAGATGGTTTTTATTGGCAGATCAGTTGAGCAGAACGTCAAGTTAGCTCTTGAATTGAAAAAACTGGAGATGCCAAGGGGTATGTTGGTTGATAAGCGTGAACTCAATGACCATAAAGATAGTGAGTTATGTGTCGTAGTAGCAGGGAGCCAAGGACAAGAAGGTTCTTCACTGATGCGTGCGATCTATGGTGAACACCCCATGCTTTCTATCAAACCAAACGATACGGTTGTATTTTCTGCTGATGCAATCCCCGGCAATGAAGTGGCTTACTTTGAGGCAATTGATGAACTAGCAAGGAATAAAATTCATGTGCTATATCCATCAATTATGCCAGGTCTCCATAGCTCAGGGCATGCCAGTATGGTGGAGCAACAAGAGGTACTCAGTTGGGTGAAGCCAAAGTATGTTTTTCCAGTTGGTGGTGCTGATCGCCATCGCTATAAGTTTTTTGAGATGGTTGCGCAACCACTGGGCTTCACACAAGACCATGTCTTATTGCCTGAATCTGGTGAAATCTTAGGTTTTGAAGGAGGAAATGTCAGTTCAATAGATACACTTAGTTTGCAACCACAGATAGTTGATGGCTTGGGCATTGGTGATGTGGGTCCAATCGTCCTCTCAGATCGCCGTACACTTGGACAATCGGGCATTGTGGTAGTGGTGATCCCGCGCCATCGCAAAGAGTACTTACTCAAAGAAGTGGCAGTAGTCTCTAGAGGCTTCATCTTTATGAAAGATGCAGAAGAAGTGATTGAGTTTATTAAACAAACCGTTGCTGAAATTATCTCAGAAAATGAGCAAGTAAAAGATGATGAGGTGCGTCGTGTCATTGAACGCAGATTATCACGAAAACTGTATAAAATTATTCAACGGGAGCCAATGATTGTTCCGGTGATACTCGATGTGTAAAGCGTTTCCCTCTTGAAATTGAGGGGGAAACTATGGTATATCCTATAATATAAATAAATCAAGCATGCCAAGAAAAAAGAAAAATCCGTTCGGCCTTGAAGTACGCATGGAAACCATCCATTCGATTGTGGCAATTATCCTGATTTTACTAGGCATTCTTGTAATTGTCTCGTTTACTGGGCAAGGTGCTCTACTTGCTTCACTCAATAATCTACTCATTAAATACCTGGGACTTTCAGTCTTGCTTTTGCCCTTTATCTTTGTTTCTGCAGGACTTGTGATGTTTCGTACCAAGTGGAGTTGGTCTCAGCCACACGTCTTGTTGGGCTCAATTTTGGTACTTTTTGGTTCACTTGGTTTATTGCATACAGGTGAGATTGGCATGCAGACGTATCAAAATATGAGTCAACTGCTCTCTGGAGTTGGAGCATCCGTTCTCTTTGGAGCGATTCTACTGTCTGGTGCACTAATTATCTCTCAACTTTCGATAGGTGAGATTTTGGCGATGCTTGCTAAAAGACAAGAGGAGCGGCAACTGCGACAAGTCGAAGCAGAAGTTGTTGCGGAGCCTGAGGAAGAGCGCAAGCCGTTTTTCACTCTACCCAAACTGCAGCTACCATTTGCTCAGAAGACTGGCTTTGATATAAACGAAGGTCGTCAGGTTGAAGATGCAGAAGATGAAAATCCAGTGGCAATACACCAGGAGCCAGTCCCTGCTATTCCAGCCCAGGCTGCCAGTACTGAGATCTCAGCTACGGTTTCTACCCCAGCTCCTGCTCAGTTGATCTGGGAGTATCCACCACTTTCACTCCTTGAAAGTTCAGAAGGTGGCGAAGCAGACAGAGGTGATGTGAAGAAAAATGCTTCGACAATCGAGCACACACTTGAATCATTTGGCATTAAAGCACGCGTGGCAGAGGTCAACTATGGTCCTTCGGTCACTCAGTACGCGCTCGAGATTGCTCGGGGTACTAAACTTTCAAAAATTACTTCGCTTGCTACTGATCTAGCACTGGCGTTAGCTGCCCCCACAGGACAGATTCGTATTGAGGCTCCTATTGCTGGCCGATCGCTGGTGGGTGTAGAGGTGCCAAATTATTCTGCCCAGTATGTCACTTTGCGTAAAATTTTGAGCTCACCACTCATGAAAAAACATCCTTCCAAAATAGCCACGGCGTTGGGAATCAATGTCTCTGGTCAGCCAGTCATTATGGATATCGCCAAGATGCCACATGTTTTGATCGCAGGTGCAACAGGATCAGGTAAATCAGTTGCCATTAACACCTTTATGTGTTCAATTCTGTTTCGCGCCAGTCCAGCTGAGGTGAAACTGATTCTTGTTGACCCTAAGCGCGTGGAGTTAACGGGATACAACGACATCCCTCATTTACTAGTACCGGTTATTGTTGAACCCAAAAAAGTAGTCTCAGCACTGAAGTGGGCAGCGGATGAGATGGATAATCGTTATAAAAAGTTAGCAGAAGTTGGAGTTAAAAATATTAGCTCCTACAATGAACTAGCTGGTCATGCAGCCATGTCCAATATCGTGATTGTGATTGATGAGTTGGCTGACGTAATGTTATTTGCTCCTGCAGAAGTCGAAGAGAGTATTACACGGATTGCTCAGATGGCACGGGCAGTGGGAATCCACTTGGTACTGGCTACACAGCGGCCATCGGTAGACGTTATCACTGGTTTGATTAAGGCCAATATCCCTGCTCGTATTGCTTTTAACGTCTCTTCCATGATGGACTCACGGGTCATCCTCGATAATCCAGGTGCAGAGAAGTTACTTGGTAGAGGTGATATGTTGTTTATCCCGCCAGATCAATCGAAACCAGCTCGTGTGCAAGGTACCTACGTGTCTGACAAAGAGATTAACAACTTGATTCAATTTATTAAGAATCAAGGACAGGCTCCGCAGTATGTGGAAGAGATCACTAATAAATATAAAGTGGCAGCAGCTGGAGAAAAGAATTCTGATGTCGATGAGAAAGACGAGCTGTTTAACCAAGTTGCACATTTCTTAGTTACAGAAGGTAAAGGTAAAGGTTCATCCTCGATGATCCAGCGGCGCTACTCAGTCGGGTACAACCGTGCAGCACGCATCCTTGATCAACTCTATGCTGTTGGGTTTGTTGGGCCACAAGAGGGCAGTAAACCAAGAGAAGTGTATAGCGCTAAAGTTTTAGAATACCTTCGTAGTGTCGAGAATTCACAAGGCTAGTCCTCAGTAGTTTACACACGGGCAATACTTGCTGCAGATCAATACAGGTAAAGCTATCTAGTTGTAAACTATGGTATAGTACCTGTAGTACCCACATATTTGGGAGTTTTATGACCAATAAGAAGACAGTAGCTGTAGTAGTTTTATTTGCCGTTGTCGCAGCATTGCTCACTTTTGCGAGACATCCACAGATGTTGATGCCGCATATGGTATCGGGTACGATCACCTATCCAGGTGGCATGCCAGGATCTGCAGGTTTATCTGGTGCAATCGAATATGACGATGAGACTGCCACCTATGAAAACACAGGAATGGGTATGATGGAAGGTGAGGCGGTACGGGGTAAACGAATGCCTCTGGGAGATGTGTATAACCCCACCAGTAGTTTTATGTTGCCACGACCGTACTATGAAGAGGGCTTGAATATTGAGCAGAGAGTTTATGATCACTCAGCCTATCAAGGCTTAGTGGTTTCTAATGTTTCTGAGTATATGCGTCAAGTCAAGGAATATGTATTGAGCAATGGTGGCAAAATCATGCATGTGAGCCAATACACCACTGATGATATCCAATATGCCTATCTAGATGCTCGTATTCCAGCTGAAAAGTTTGATGAAGCAACTGCACTTTTTGCTTCACGCGCTAAAAAAGTTATGACCGAGACACTAAACACTCAGGATGTAACTGGACAACAAAAATCACTTGCCGATCAGCTAACTGACCTTGAGGAAAAAAAGGCTGTTAAAGCAACTGAACTTTCCAGTGCTCCTACTCAGGCAGAAAGACAGCGTATTCAAGCAGAGATCGATCAGATAAACGAAATGATTAAATTACTCAAAGATTCTCAAGACCAGTTCGCTGAAGATAGTAAGTATGCAACTATTGCTGTCACAGTCGCTGATTCCGAACGATTCTTCAATCCTGAATCTGGCATATCTATCCAAGATCAGCTGCGTAGTGCATTTAAGTCACTGCAGGCTACCAGTAAAGTTTTGGGAATCTTCTTTATTTGGGTGGCAGTCTATGCAGTCATCTGGCTCCCTATTATTTTGGCAACCCGCTGGTTGTGGGGTAAGTTGTATCCGACTGCTGATAAAAAGTAAGCAGCTTTTAGTTGTTAGGTAAATACAAACGCAGTTGCGTATATTGCTTTGCCAGTGTTTGTGATGCCGCAGTACCATCCTCTAGTGAAGACAGAAAAGTAATTTGCGGTGTATTGGCCGAGTGTAACTCAATTACCTGAGCAACTTGTTTAGCAATACCAATGCTTGGCTCAAAAAATGCAACTGTGTTTTGGCTAGCTCCAGTACCGCCTTGATGTACCCCTAAAACTTGAGAAATATGCTGCTCTACAAACGGAAAGTGAGTACAGCCAAGTACTAGTCCATCAATGGGTCTTGTCTGATGTATTGGTAACAGTACTTGCGTAAGTTCTGCACTAATTGCTGCTGTGTCCCAATCTTCAACTGCTTGGACGAGGATCGTACTTCCAATCAGCGACCAGTGCTGTACCTTTTCCCAGGGTTTAATTAGTGTTTGTAGGTATTCGCTTTCTACAGTGTTTTTAGTTGCGAGCACCACAATGTGTGAGCCGGGAGCGAGTGTTTCGGCTGCTGGTTTAACGGCTGGCACGGTACCAATAAAGGTAGTTTCCCTGAATGTGCTACGAAGATGAGCAAGTGCCGTGACAGTGAGGGTATTACAGGCAATGACAATCAAGTTACAACCCAGGGTAATCAGTTTTTGAGCATTTACAGTTGCAATTGCTTGCAGCTGCTCAACACTTTTTTCAGAATACGGAAAGTTTTTACGATCGCTACTATAGATATAGTGTTGCTCAGGAAACTTTTCTGCCAACACTGCTAAAATGGAAAAACCACCAACACCAGAATCAAGTATGCCAATGTTCATACCGCCCAATATACGTGAAAACTATTCCTGTAGGACTAACACTACAGTACTTGTGGAGATGAGGGGGAATGACCCCCTGTCCGCAACAGCTTCCTAACATCATCTACAGACATAGTGTATTTTTAGATGACTGTATGAACAGTAAAATAAACAAACTGTGGTCATACACTTCCTACTATAAAGTCTTACGTCATTCTAAGTGGGACAAGAACGACTGTCACATTGACTGAGTTTTCACCCAGCACGCACCATCAATGAGAATACGATACTGAATGCCTACTTATGCGAAAGCGTAAGCAGGAGCACGGAATGAATCTACAAATGCAGATGCCATTGCACGAGCTTTGTTGACAAATGAATTGACAACTATTTGGTGACCCTTTTTTACATCTTTGAGTCAAAGATGGTCTGCAGATGTTAAAGAGCGTATCACGTCAAAGCAATACATCCCCAATATTGTTTATTATACCTCTTTTAAGCGATTTTATGAACTCCCATGTGCCACTACCAGTCCATGTACCAATTGTGCTCCCTGTTCGCACAGTACGCGAGCACATGCATGTATAGTTGCCCGAGTAGTTGTGACATCATCAATAATCAAAATCCGTTTATTTTGTATATAGTCGCTTGCAGTTGCAGAAATAGCAAAGCAATGAGCTACGTTCGATTGCCGCTTTGCTGCATCAGAAATGTTTGCCTGTGGTGCAGTGTAGGTCGTGCGAGTGAGCATATCGCAAAAAGGTATCTCTGTCAGAGCCGACAGTTTTTGTGCGATTAGTACTGACTGATTAAAACCACGCTCACTTTCTCTCTGCTGGTGAAGTGGTACCGCGGTAATGAGATCAACCTGTGGCAACAGTGTTGCATAATAGAGAAACTCCCCCAAACACTCACCAACACCATACACAGAGTCATACTTGCATGTCTGAAGGAGCTCTTTAATAACGCCATCGTAGTAACAGGCAGCCTGTAAACTCTCTAAGTAGTTTTTACCTAAGGTATGGGTGAGTGGCAGAGAAATATAGTCTATAGTGTTGAAGCAATCAGGGCACAGATAGGTGTCAAGTTTGCCACACCCACAACAGAACCTAGGGGAAAGTAAGTCCAAAATAACTTCACCTACCAGTTTAAACATGTCTCTATGGTATGACCAGATGCTTACATAAACTGTAGCACGCAGCTACTTCGTAGCTGCTGTAAATAATTGCTGAAGATACCGTTGTGACTCAATCTCTGCGGGAAACTGTTGTACAAACTTTTGGTACTTCATTTCTGCTGTTGCTCTATCACCACTTTGTAGCTCTAAGATAATTTCTAAAGTTGCACTGGTTGGATTAAGTGGCCAAAAACTTTTAAACTGCTCTACGTACGTTTGTGCTGATTGATAGTCACCATCTTCTAGTAACAAAATGATAAGTGATGGATAAGAAAAATGGAAATCTGGTTGGAGGACTAGTGCTTGGCGGTAGTTTTCGATTGCCAGCTGTGGTTGATTGGTATCTCGGTACAAGTTAGCTAGATTGTGGTAGGTTTGAGGGTAGGTATTGGCTATTTGTAGTGATGCTTGGTACATTGAGATCGCCAGATCCATTTGGTTGGCATCGCTGTATGCCATTCCCAAATTATTATATATTCGAGCACTTTTTGTGTACTGCAGTAAATACGCATACAATCGTATTGGAGTTGACCAGAAATAGTTTTGTCGAATTGTTACGAGTGCGTACACTGTTGCAAGACAGTAAAGTCCAAGTAGCGTGTACCTACTTACTATTTTGAGATGCAACTTGGTGGTAAGCAATCGATAAAAACCATAGAGGGTTAGGTAGAAACCCAAGATTGGTACGTACAGCCAGTGCTCATATAAGATTCCATTAATTGGAATAATGCCTGATACAGGAATAAGCATGCCGATAAACCACAGGCTGCCAAAGGCAATAAAAACTGTTTTTCGAGTTTTATACTCACGGGCAGCAGCAAAACTTACAAAAGTGAAGAGTAGCGCTGTTACAAGTGGCCATACTGAAAAAATTGAGGTCACAATTCCTGTACTTCGCTCCATATGCAGTGGATAGGGGAAAAGCAATAAGCCACTGTAGATCCAGATGACTTTTGTAAATGTCAGTAAACGCACCACAATACTTTCAGAATAGAGTGAGCCATCATCGTATAAATTGAAGGTATTAGAAAAATTAAGAGCGGTTGCCCTGAGGAAAATATAGAGTGCAATAATGGCAATACAAAACAGAATGGTAGCTATAGCTTGTAGGTTATTTTTTAAAAATGGCATGAGTCTTTGGTGAGTTTGGGTGTAGTAGGTATAGCAAAGGAGCAAAAAATATACTCCGATCACAGCTAGTCCAATTTCTTTGCTTAAGATAGTACAGATATAGAGTAGTACCGTCAGAACTGAATAAACGGTTGGGTTAATTTTTATTGCTAGGTTATAGAGTGAAATAGTAGTTGTGCGAGTATTCAGAATGTTGAGAAATGTTAGTGCACTGAGCATTCCAAAAAAAGTATACAGCGAATCACCTCGTGAGTTGATATACGTTACTGCTTCAGTTTGTATTGGGTGGACAAGAAAAAACAAAGCAAGTACAAAGGATACCTTGCGTGCAAGTCCAAGTTTGCTGAAGAGTAAAAAAATAAAAATGCCACAGGCAGTATGGAGGAGGACATTGGTCAATCGGAAGGGAAAAGGCTGCAACCCCCAAATTGCTGTATCTATTGCAAAACTGATGGTAGTGAGTGGGCGATAGTAGTCACTGCCAATACCAGCACCTGCGGTGGTACTCGTGGTAAATATTTGTGTGAGTGCAAATGTTTTTACAAACTCATTCTTGTAGATGAACTGCTCATCATCCCAAACAAACTGATTCCACAACGAGCTGCAGTAGGTCAGAAAAGTAACAATACATAAGATAAGAATGTAGTGGCGCAGCCGCATGAAATAAGCTTACCATGTTTATTTTACAATGGTGTCTGTAGTTGTGGTCGCACCTGGGCTCGAACCAGGGACCTCACGAATGTGAATCGTGCGCTCTAACCAACTGAGCTATGCGACCGTACTCTATATCCAACCGACTACGCAATTATATCACTTGATCAGTCCATGTGTAGCAAGTATCTCTCCTACCTCTGCCGCGCTAGAACTCATAACAAGTTTGGTGCGAATCTCTACAGCATTGGGTATTCCTTTGACATACCAAGCTAAGTGTTTGCGCATTGGCAAAAAGTTGTACCGTAGGTCTTGGCCAAACGTAGCCTCAAATAAACGGGCATGTTCTGCTGCTATCTCAAAAATGTTTATCGCTAGATTTGGAGTTTCCATAAATACAAACGGGTTGCCAAGTGCAGCGCGGCCAATTAATACTCCATCAGTTGCATAGGTAGCAACTTTTTCCAGCGCATCAGTATAGCTGCTCACGTCGCCATTGCCGACGATTCGGGTGTGTGTGGTGTGAATGAGTTCTGCTGCTTTTCCGATTTCATCCCAGTTGGCTAGTCCTGAATATTGTTGCTGGAGTGTCCTGCCGTGGAGTGCAATAGCAGCTGGTTCTAATTCTAGTAGTGTGGGGATCCACTCAAGAACAGCAGGTGTATCGTATCCAATCCGAGTTTTAACACTGACAGGAATAGGGCGTTTATTTTGATATCTTTCTGGCAGGAGTGCGTGTCTTGTCTGTATGACTCGAGCTATTTCTTCTGTGATATCAGGACAATCTGCTGCAGTTTTGCCATTTTGCCAATCTACAACACCTGCTTTTGTTTCTCGTATAATTTCTTGTGCTAGTTTTGGGGTTCTGATTAATGCTGCGCCAGCACCAGAATGAGCTACATTTTTTGCTGGGCAGCCCATATTGATGTCAATGCCATCAAAACCCAACTCACAGAGTAGTAGGGCTGTTTGTCTAAAAAACTTTGGTGTCGTGCCGTATATCTGCGCTATTGCTGGGCGTTGTGTTTCGTCAAACAAAAAATCTTTGAGCAACTGTGTCGCGCCATGACAGACTCCTTCAACACTAGTGAACTCTGTATACACTACTGATGGATTGCCATATTTTTTTTGGATATGACGAAAGGGATGATCAGTTAACCCATCCATTGGGGAAAGGCCCAAAATGGGGCTTGGTAGGTTCTGCCAAAAGTGCTCAATTTGCATGAGGGCAAATTATACCAAGTTATCATACAATATGCTTGTATGAATCAGCTGAAAAAACAAATCCTCCATATCACCCCACGGTACTTTCCCAGTAGAGGAGGCGTGGAAACCCACCTATCTGAGGTAAACAAGTTACTCATACAAAAAGGATATGAGGTGAGTGTCATTACACTCCAGCATGACACAGCGCTGCCACTCGAGGAGAACAGAGCAGGTGTCAAAATTATTCGAATACCCAAGAATTTTTCTGATAGTAAGTTACAGGTTTGGTGGTGGTTTTTAAAAAATAGTAATCTGCTCAATAATACGGCGCTCTTCATTCATGATGTTGGCTGGCAAGTACTTCCCCTCATGCCCCAACTCTATAAAAAGTTCTGTTTGATTTTTCACGGTTGGGAAGGCATATACCCCATCCCACTGAAAAATATTCTACAGCGCAGGTTCTTTGCGCTCTGTGCCCAGCAAACGGTACATATTGGTGCATTTATTGAAACTTTTTATGGAGATCATCCTGATGTTGTGGTCTATGGTGGTATACGAAGTAGTCTTTTGCAGGATACCTCCCTACATCGCGGCAATACGTCAAGTCTACACTTTGTTTTTGTTGGCAGGCTAGAAAAAGTGAATGAAATAGAGAAATACCTGCAGTTTTTTAGGTTATTACAGCAAGAAAAACTACATTTTTCGGTAGAATGGTTGGGTGATGGCAGCTACCGCAAACAGTGTGCAAGCATAGGTCTTGTAAGGGGTATGGTACCTGATATAGAGCGGTACGTAGCCAAGGCAGCTATTGTCTGTGCCAACTCGTATCTCTCCATTTTAGAAGCACAAGCACTCGGAAAAGTTGTACTTAGCTTTTATAGTAACAGCGTAAAAAAAACATATTTGGAAACATTCCCAGGGGCACACTGTCTCGTGATGAGTGCTTCTAGCACAGAAATGAAAAATAAACTTAGTGAGCTACTCACGCATCCTACATCTCTGATACAATTACAAAAAGAATCACAGCAATTTGCTCGTGAATATACCTGGGAAAAGATTTCGGCTGTATATGAAAAAATTGCAAACAGGCTTTGCTGTTGAACGACTGCGTCAACAGTTATTACAGGCAAATAAAATTCCAGAATTACTGCAGACATACTCAAAAAAGTTTCCAGAAATTGTGGGTACCAACTCACCAAGTTTCTGGGATAAAAAATTTTCTAGTGAAGCTGCACATCTGTTTCCTATGGCTTATGACCGTAATATGTTGGTTGCTGCGAGTTTGCGCAAAAATTCTCAAGTTCTCAATTTAAGGGCTGGGGCAGGTTACTTGGAAGAATTTGTTTGGCACAAGTTTGGAAACTCGATTAATTGGGTTGGGACTGATTTTACGCATCAAACCTTGACAGATCTTGCACGCAAGTACCACTCGTACTCATTTAAAAAAACGGGCTTACTGAAGTTGCCATTTGCAGATAATACATTTGATTATGTTTGCTTGCTGGAAGTTTTGGAGCATATTGCACCCTCAGAAACATTTCGTATAGTGCATGAACTCTACAGAGTCTTAAAACCTGGTGGTACCGCAATTGTAAGTGTTCCGCTTAATGAAGGTTTGGAGTCAATGATGCCATATAATCCTAATGCACATCTGAGAGTATACTCTGTAGAGTTGGTATGTTTTGAACTCACCGTGGTTGGTTTGCAGGTGAGGCAAATACAGCTACTCTCGGCATTTGGTAGTTTTTACTACCTAAAAAAATATATTAACGACCTATTTCACATTCGGCAGCCAAATAACGTCATTATTTGGGCAAAAAAATAAGTATACCCTATGAAAAATAAACAGCGAGTTCTTTTGGCAGTGAGCGTTATTGTGACTGTTTTGAACGAAGAGAAAACAATACAGTCACTAGTAGATGCGCTTGCAGTCCAACTTGAACTTCCAAGTGAGGTTATTATTATTGATGGTGGCTCGAGTGATCGCACCTTACACCTTTTACAAGCTGCCAAAGAAAAATTTCCCGTACCGTTACGTATACAACAAAAGCGTGGCAATAGAAGTGTTGGTCGTAATGTGGCTGTTTCCTTGAGCTCGCAACAAATCATTGCAGTTACTGATGCTGGTTGTATCCCTCAATCTAATTGGCTCAGTGAACTCTGCAAAATACATAAACAGTCAAACAGCCCTGTTATTGCAGGGTATTATTCAGGAGTAGCAACCACTCCTTTTGAAGAGGCAGTCATTCCATACGCATTGGTAATGCCCAAAAATATAGATGAAAAAAAATTCTTACCTGCCACTCGCTCTATGCTATTTGAAAAAAAGATTTGGGTGACTCTTGGTGGTTTTGATGAATCTTTGAGTGACAATGAAGATTTTGCTTTTGCAAATAAGCTAGTAGCAAAAAAAATACAGATCACTTTTGCCCGAGCCGCAGTTGTACTGTGGAAACCACGTTCCACACTCAGCAGTTTTTACTGGATGATTTTTAGATTTGCTCGTGGTGATATGCAAGCAAAGATTATTCGTTTCAAGGTACTAGTAATTTTTGCACGATATGTACTGGTTATTATTCTCTATGCAGTTCTTTACACAGACAATTCTTTCCTGACAAATACACTTCTTTTGATCGGATGCAGCATATATGCAAGCTGGGCAGTTTTAAAAAACATACGCTATGTTCCACAAGGTTGGTACTGGCTACCAGTTTTACAAGTAGTATCAGATATTGCAGTACTACATGGCAGTATTGCGGGGTTAGTAAATAGGCGAAAACTTAAACGAGTTTAAAAACTACAAAAAGTAGCATTGCCACAGAGATTGCAAAAATAGCTTGTAGCAGTAAAAATTTTCTCATCGGCAGCTTGAAGTACGTTTTATTTGCGATATACAACACAAGTGTCTGTGGTACTATCATCCAAAACAGTAGTACTACTGACCTAAGAACTTCTGGCAATGGTATTTGTGCAAGTGAAAGTGAAACAGATTTAAAGATACTAGCATCAAAAAAACTTGACGCAAACAGTGTGCAAAAAATTACTAAGTTGAAGCTATAGAGGAGTAAAATCTTAGGGAGTTTTTTCATATAGATAACTTGCAATTATAGCAACGGCGCTTACTACTATAGTAAGCAGCATAGCAGAGATACTCAAACTTTCATATGTAAATGAAAACAAAAGTCGAAGTACAATTGTGTGGGATAAAAAGATTGTAAAAGAAAATATGCCTATTGTATGTAGTATTTTTGTTAGCCAAGTTGGGTGGCTAAATGTTTCCCAAGGCACAAGCAACGCTAGACAAATACTACTGAGTGCATACGGTAGTACTGGTAAGCGAGTAAACTTTAGAGCGTCAAGAGGGTCTATGCCATTAAAAATTTGCAATTGACCTTGTAATGCTAAGTATGCCAAACTCAGTCCCCAAGCCAACCAAATGAAAGAAATTGTTTTAGTTTTATCCTGTTGCTTAAGTTTGCGCTTAGCAATAAACATACCTAAGACGAAGTAAAATATCCAGGAAAATAATAAACTATACTGTGTCTGATCAGAATCAAAAAGTGCTTTACTTGAAAGTGTGTCAACGTAGTTGAATGCAATGTAGCTGGTTGATTGCAGAGTAAGTGCCCCAAACAGTACCGTACGAGGATATTTTTTTAGTATGTTCAACAAAAAGGGAAAAAGGAGGTATAACTGGAAAATAAGTGGCACAAAATAAAGATGGTAGTCGGCTCTTCCCAATAAAATAACCTTCCAGAAAGGAACGGGTGACTCATAGGTATTCCACTCAGGAATGTAGTTGAATACAAACCAAAGACTAATACTCCACAACAGATAGAGCGGAATTATTCTCAGGAGCCGTCGTTTGTAGAAAGGTACATATTCAACAATGTCTTGATATCGGCGTGCTAAAGAATAGCCTGATAATCCAATAAATAGTGGCACGCTAAAGCGAAGAAGCTGATCTAGGAAAATGTACTGTGCAGCATTAGTTGTTGTATAAATATAGCCAGGGATGCTTGATAGAATATGAATAATGACCACTGCTGCTATTGCAACACCTTTGAGTAAAGTGACTCTGGTTCTATCATCTTCTGCAACGTGGTTTGTTATAGTATGTGCTGTCAATTTCATGATGGGTATAGTACCAGATTCAGTCAAGTAACTCATCACGGACTTGCTAGGTGTAGATAATCACTGTGGGTAAAAAATATTTTTAATTGAAGTATCTTCTGAATCTGCTCTGACTATTTCTTGAATAGCTACTGCATCACTACATTTTTGTTTTTTCCCTACAGTGTATGGCCCAAATAAACTCAACTCTCGGTAGCCAGTTTTCCCAGCAGTAAATGTACTGCTATCTTCAATTACGAGCATTCTATCAGCTTGATCTTGAGAAGTTTCAATGTCTAAAATCTTGCAGCCTGCTTTCCTCAAGAAAAACTGGTGCTCAGGTGCATTATGATAGCCCGACAAAATACCAGATTCCATGCTGACGTATGCGCGAGAAGAATAAGCTGCGCAAAACTGCTGGTAACATTGTTCTAACACCTGCACAGATCTAATCGCAGGTTGAAAGGTTGGTGTTTGAAAACTCCCCTTTGGCTGAATCCAACATAGAGTGAGAAACACAGCCCAAACGAGAGCAATTTTTCTTGGCAGAAGTGAGAGCGTAAAAAATCCAAGTGTGAGTAATGGGAAGATATAGTGTTTTTCTAAGTTGATCGGCAACAAATAGATACTACCAAGCAGTACTATAAACAAAGTAAAAAATTTGAGTAACTGTTTAATTTGCTGTTTTTCCTCAGACCAATTGTTATAAAGAATATATCCACTTACTACTGCAAGTAGAACAAGCAGCGAAAGTAAGATGGTAGTAAAACCTGGCAGAACGAGCTCATGAAGCAACCTAGTTTTATGTTGCAGAGTGATCGCAGTTTGTGGGGTAGTTTGGCCATTAATAAAAAGTTTTGTGAGAGCAAAGCTATATCGTAATTCAAAGGCAATCATTGGCAAAAGTATCACTCCAGCACTGATCCCTGCGCCTAGAATAATTTGCCACCATTTTTTGTAGTGGGTAAAAATTAGATATACAGTAAGTAGTGCTGCAAGTGGTACTGCAGAGTACGAAAAGCCCACTGCAAATGCAAGGCCAAACCAAAAGAGAAACAACCACTTCCAAGAAAATTTTTGTTGTAGCTTGCGTAGTGCTATCAGCGTCAACAACAAAAAATAAGGTAGGAAAGAAGGATTCCAAATAAATCTATTTTGCAGGACGACTTGTGGCTGCACAGAAAAAAGTATCATGCAGAAGCAAAGCGTGAAGTACAACTGACTGTCTTTTCTCACACAATAAGCGAGGTAGGCAAAAATGCTCAGTGCTACAACACTAAGTGTGAGGGTACTACTAAATGCCCAGTAGTGTGTCGCGTAAAAGAATGGAAAAAGTAGATAAAAGTACCAGGCAGTTTGATTGTAGCTAAGCACACTTGTCTGCGGACCTAACAAAGGCGGTTTACCAGTTTCTGCCCAGTTGAGCAGTACAACAAAATCACGTCCCATGTCGTTGTAAAATAAAAGACTTGTTTCCAGTTTGTACCAGCGGAAAAAAATGAAAAGCAAGGAAATTACAAAAAAAGAGAAGAGCTGTACGCGATATTTGACAATAAACTTCTGAACGTTGTGCACATGCAAGATTATACGTACCTGTAGGAGAAGAGACAAGGAAGTAATTGCACTATGCAGCGCAGGTGGTGCAAATGATGACAAATACTGGCACTGGTGTTCAACTTTTACAACCAGATCAGACCACATGAAGTGCTTAACATGTGGTCGCCCAATCAGTTTGTTCAAGAATATTGCTGGGAAACTATTCCCTACTTATCTCAATTGACTTTGCAGTAAATTTAGGGCAGGACAACTTTGTTTTAAAGAATGAATTTTATTTAGTATAGCTTTCTAAATAACCACAACTAGTGCAACGAAAGGTTTCAATATTGTGTGCGTTTTCAACCCCTATTTTACTCCAATTCACCTTACTTCCCCATTCTTGTTCAGGTGCGCCACCTTTTGTTTTTACTATACCCACTTCCATTTCTCCTTCGCATTTTGGACATTTCATAGGATCCTCAAATTAATATATTAATACATACTTTATCAAATGTTTGAGTTTTCTGTCTACAATTATATAAAACAGGTAGTTTCCTAGTTTGAAATTGTTCCTGCTTGACCTCACAAATTGCGAAAGATCATAGTACGATAAAAATATGATATTGTCGCCATCGCTGATTTAGGTGAAAAGTACAAAATTAATATGATTTATAGGCAAATTTTAGATAAAAAACGAGGGCATATCCCAATTCGGGCGGGAATGGTGCAAATTACGCTGAACCCCAGCTGTCGTATTATAATGAATTGATGATGTTATACCAAGCAATTAATGAAAATTAAAGTTAACTTGCGTTTGTGGTCCAAATGTCAGCTACTATTGCTTTTCTGCTTCAAATAACGAACTATTAGTAGTCCAAACTTTATATTGGACTTCAAAGTCGTTTGGGACATATACAACAACAGGCAATTTACTATTGTAACGCACTAAATAATTATCTCCTATAACTTGAATGAATGCTTCCTTGTCAGAACTTTCACTACAACCCATTCTGGTAGACATTGGTCCTGCTACATTATTTACTTCATAGTATGTATATCCCCAACCTTGAACACTTTTTTCTTCAAGGACCCCGCTATACCAGGCACTATTGCAATCAACCATAGTATTTTTCCCTACAACGATCTCCACTTGATTGTCGCTTTCATTCGTTAATGTTGGCAACCAAATATAATACTTTGTGAATCCATCTTTCGCTGCTGGATACATACTTTTACTACTTCTTGGTTCTTGAGCAATTATATTAGGCTCTAATGATCCCGTAGCTGAAGCAGAAGGTGTTTGTTCTACATTTTCTATAGAGCTTGTACTTTGGGACAGTAATCTATTTCGCAATTGAAGATTCTGATAGATGAAAAATGCCGCTAAAGAAAAAAATAGTATTGAGAAAATAACAAATATATTATTTCTTTTTTCTACTTTTGACTGAAATTGTAATGTAGATCCAGGTTGAGAAGATTCAAATGGCTGATTAAGCATATAATGAAGTATAGTCACTGCTTACTAATTTGTACACTGTATGCGGAGGTGGTGCAAATTACGCCAGGAACTTAACCTTGAACACAAAATTGTTTTGGGTGTATACTTTTATAAAAGTATGACCATTATAGATAATGAAATAACTGCGCGTGAATTTAAAAAAATTCAATGGAATAAACTAAGTGAATCTCTTGATCCCAACAAACTTTTAAAGCTTAAATTGAATTTAACTAGCATAATAGATCAAGCTATTTCAATAGAATTAAATGACGATAATTTACTCAGTACTCGCAGAGAGTTGGTTGAATTTATATCAATATGTATTTTAAAAATTAAATCTATTTTGTCTATTGATAATGATATTACTATTGAAGTTGGAGAAGAATTACTCAACGAGGAGTATAGTGTGCCTGCAAGTTTTGACCTGCTCCCCATAAAATGCACAGTAACTGTAAAATAGCAGTACAGTGAAAGGTAGAAATATGGCAGGGATAGCACGGGAGGTGAAGGT
>JBILVZ010000034.1:0-12805 GCA_044370175.1 Methylococcaceae bacterium | reverse complement strand
GGATTGGTCATAGCCACCTATGTTGCTGCCAATCTCTATCCTAAGGATAGTACAGGCAAGGCAGTCAATCATAAATTGCTCTGTATGTATATCGATCCCCTGCGTGGTCTAGTTTATGATGAACTGATGCGAGCTGGTGCTCGAACAGTAGTGGGCAGTAGATCAATTTTGATATATCCAAGTGATAGCGCTACCTTCGTGCAAGGTATTGAAAACGATTATCATGAATTTGTGCAACCAGCATCTATAGCACCAATCCTCATTAATGCGCTCGGCAATGATGGTCGCGAAAATCACATCACGAGTCGTAACCTTGCTGAACTGTATGTATTTGGTGTAGCTGCATATGATATAGACCCGTTTACCCAACCATTAGTGCCTGTATATTCTTTTGCTCGGTACAGTAACTTTCCGCTACTCCATGAAACGAGTCCTCAGGTCAACTTTGTTGCTCATGGGACGTTTGTTACAGAAGGTGGAAATGGTGTTAGATTTAGCAAATCAGGTACTTCGATGGCAGCGCCTAAGATTGCATCAGGAGTGCAAAATGGTTTACTTTTACTCAGTCCACAAGAACAGGAAGCATTGCGTGGGATACCTGCGTATCAAGTAGTACAGCGTGCTTTGGCGCAATCGGGAGCTCAGCCAAAGTCATATATGAGTACGCATGGGAGTGTGCAAGGGAGCGCTGTCATACCAGGTGAACTTGCATTTAATGCAATGGGTGATAAAGCGTATTACCCTGGGTGGACTGTTTCACCCACAGCTACGATTTCCGTGGATGCAAGAATTTCAAACTATAATATGGCAGATTTTCTCAGTTTGGATTGGGAAACCACACCTACACTGGCTCCAGCAATTCTCGCAGATAGATATATTACGAGAAACGTAGCTGAGCTGACTGCTCATGATGCTGTTCCAGTTTTTGCATCACTGACCATAACAAGTCCTAAAGGTGATGTTCTCCATCCTAATTTTATATTGCAACCAGAACTCCAAGAGTTAGGCCCAACTTTGGCAAGTTTGCCACTTGAGCTTGCACTTACACAGTTACAGGTGGCTCACCAGTCACTCCTGACACTACAGTCTGACGAGATCAATGAAATCGCATTTTCGTGGGAACAGCACCGGGTTTTCCTACCTATAGTACAGCGATAATGTAGGGTACACTACGAGTGAGGCATACATCAATCTCTACATTGTTAATCAAGATTATTCAGTATATTCTAGTGCTACTGTTCATGAATACATTTTTCTCTATAAAAAAAATAGTTGTCATTTTTTGGATTTTATTAGTAGCCTTTGTCATTTGGCAGTTGCTTGAAGCACAGGTACCACTTACTCAGTATCCAGACATAATTGCTGTGTTTATAAACCAATTTGGGATCTGGGCACCTGGTATTTTCATACTGCTCTTTGCGGTTCGGCCGTTCATCTTTTTCCCTGCCACGATTTTAAGTCTGTCGGCAGGACTGCTCTTTGGTACTGCTCAAGCAATTGTGATACTCTTCATTGCAGAAAACTTGAGTGCCTTAGTCTCCTATAGTATTGGCAAGTACTTTGGAGCAGAAATCATTTCCAAGTTTGACAAAGAAAACAAGATGATGCGAACTTTTGAAAAGTATTTTGAAACTAATAATTTTATAACTATTCTTAGTTTGCGTTTGATCTTTGCACCTTTTGATTTAGTTGGCTATGTAGCGGGGGCAACTGCTATCCCCTATAGATCGTTTGCTTTTGCCACGTTTGTCGGTATTATTCCGGGGTTGCTCATGTCGGCATTCTTGGGTGGTTCGTTGGCCAATCCTTATTACATTGGTGTCGCTGGTATACTGTTTGTAGGTGCGTTCTTACTATCTAAATTTATTAAAAAAAGACACAAACCATGAAACAACCAAAAATATTTGACTATCTAGTAGTAGGTGCTGGTTCAGGAGGGTTACTGGTAGTTGTTGGTTTGCAAAAATTGGGTAAAGACGTGGCAGTTATTTCCAAAAATATTGGTGGAGACTGCACCCATTATGGCTGTGTTCCCTCGAAAAATCTTTTATATTTGGCAGAAGAATATACAAATACTTCAGATGACCTCAGAAGAAAAGAATTGAAAAAAAATGTTTTACAAAACGTGCAAAACATGGTGCACTCATTTGCTGTTGAGGAGAAAGAGCTTATTGCAAATGAGCGATACTTTAAAGGTACTGCTACGTTTGTAGATAGCAACACGGTAGCCGTCACGTATGAGAACAACACCACTGAGCAGATCAGATTTAGAAAAAAGTGTATTATTGCTTCTGGGAGTAGTGCAGTGCGTACAAAGATTGCTGGTGTGCCCGAAGAGAAGTTACTTACCAATGAAGAGTTTTTCTATCTCTCGCACCTGCCAAAATCGATCACCATTATTGGTGGAGGGCCGATTGGTGCTGAACTCGCTACTGCTTGTGCTCGTTTTGGAGTAGAAACGTATCTGCTTGCTCGCGACTATTTATCAAAAGAGCCAAGAGAAGTTGCACAGCGAAGTTTGGTTGCTTTGCAAAAACACAGAGTGCAGTACTTCTCGGTGCGAGCGGATCGGCTAGAAAACAAGCAGCTTATCTTAGAAGATGGGCGCACTATCCCCGAGACTGAGTACTACCTAGTGGCTGTAGGGCGAAAGCCAAACACTCAGTTGCAACTGGAAAATGCTGGGGTTATGTATAGTGAAAAAGGGATTGTTGTTGACCAGAATTTACAAACGTCTAGAAGAGATATTTTTGCCATTGGAGACTGTACACAGAATCCACAGTTTACACACCTAGCTGCAAGTCATGGCAAGTTTGTACTTAAAAAGTTGCTGCTACCCTTTGCGAAACGCCGTCAAAGAGCAGTACCCAGAGTGACTTTTACTGCACCTCCAATTGCCAGTGTGGGTGAGCTTGCAGAAACTGAAAACTGCAAACAATTTGTATTGGATTTTCCAAAACTTGATCGAGCACGAACAAACTACGACCAAGATAGCTATGGAGTAGCTGTGGTTGATTTGCGTAGTGGCACAGTAAAAGGGGCATCGCTCTATGGGGATTTTAGTGAAAACCTAATTAACGTATTTACCTTACTTATTGATGAACAGATTCCAGTACTATTGCTCTCTGATTTTATTACTCCGTATCCTACGTACGGCAACATTTTTCACTCACTGGCGCTAGAGTATTTATCTTATCTATCAAAGAACTGGAAGAAGCACCCACTGGGGAGTGTGCGGCAGATGATTCGGTACGTCTTACATTAAAGCTAAAAAGTGGGCAAAATGGTGGGGTGCTTGAAATTCTAATTTAACTAGTAGATTAGATGATAAATTATCTAATCTACTAGATTTGAAACAGTGTGTATAATCTCACTTGTAGACCATATGTTAGTTTCACCATATAGCGCACATATAGCAGCCATAAACTTGGAGGGGAAGATCCTTTTAGTTAAAAGAAGGGATGTACCAGTTTGGGTGATTCCAGGTGGTAGTGGCGAAAAGGGAGAAAGTGCGAAGCAAACTGCGCTACGCGAATTTAGAGAAGAGACTGGGGTTGATCTAGAAAACCAAGAAATTTATTTGGCAGCAAGGTATAGACCTTTTCAGCGTACTGGTAGATACAAATTTTTATACTATACATACGTTACTGAGTTACCCAACCTTTCTGTAACTGAAGAGTCGAGTGATTATAACTTTTTCAAGTTGAGTGAGTTGCCTCAGCCAATGTCATTGTACGAGCGGAAAAGAATTTTTACGGCGTTTAAAGCAATGGCTAATCAGACATCGATAGAAACAATAGATCATATAGACATCTGGAGGGAAGTACTGCATCAACTAAAAAATCCCTTGCGAGCACTGTATTTAATTGGCTTGGTAATTATACGTAAAAGCAACTAGTGCTCTAGAACACTAGTGATGTGGTACCTCATCATAAGGATATTTTTACAAGTAAATATGCGTAAACAATGTCAGGCACCACTTTTAAAGGACACGGCTTACTTACAGTTTGAAAAATTATATCAAAACGTTAATGTCATACATGTTGTAATATAAACTCTGCAAAGTACAACTATCTCAGCCTGTGTATGTACTATTGCAACCTGCAGCGTTGTATCTGACAGCAAACTTTCAACTTATACAACAGATCTTGACTCAAGTGGCAGTTGTTTCAATAAGTTGGTAACTGTTTTGCCTGATACAGGATCCCTCAGCTCTGGATCAAGATCAATTAAAGGCACCAAGACGGAGTCCCGTTCAACAAAGCCGGGGTGAGGAATCGTCAAACTATGAGAATGATATATCAGAGAACCATACATGATGATATCAATATCAATCTCTCGTGGTCCCCAACGAACTCGCTTGACACGACCAACTTGCTGCTCAATCTCTTTTACAAATGCAAGCAATTCTTCTGGGTTTAAGTCTGTCTGCCCCATAACCGCTGAATTTAAAAAATCAGCTTGGTTTAGTAAACCAAAGGGTTTAGTTCGATAGAGTGGAGCCAGCTTTTGCACAGTAACTTTTTTCGTAAGTAGCTCAATAGCTTTCTCGATTTGCGCTCTACAGTCGCCAACATTTGATCCTAATCCCAAATAAACTGTAGTCACATTACCTCCTCTAGTACAGAAATAAACTGCTTAGTTTCAAGTACATCATGTGTCCTCACCCAGGTTGCCCCATTTTGTATAGCTATGCCGGTTTCTGCGAGTGCTGCCATTAATCGCTGATTCGGTTCGGGCAGAGCTTTGAGTGATAGTTTTTGTTGTAGTATGGTGGCCAGGTGACTTTTACGAGAAACACCTATAAAAAGAGGCAGCTCAAAAGAAGTTAAGGTAGCCATATTCTTAATAAGGTGGAGGTTCTGCTCCAATGTCTTGCCAAACCCGATGCCGGGGTCAAGAATAAACTGTTCCTTTTTCATGCCAGCACTCAAGCCAAGTGCTATCTGCTCCTCAAAAAAATGACTGACATCGTTCAAGATGTTTGTAGTGGGATCAACTGTCACTTGCATAGTTTTAGGAGTACCCAAGATATGATAGATGACACATTGACAGCCTGATCGTGCTACGGTTTTGGCTAAATCTATGTCAGATGTGAAACCACCAAGCGTATTGACTATAGTCGCTCCAGCCTCCAGTGCCGCAGCGGTAACTGTTGAGTTGTTTGTATCTATTGAAATTGGCACCTTAGATGAAATTTGAGTTCTAATCGCCTGTATAACAGGGATCACGCGCCGAATTTGTTCAACTGCAGTGACAGACTCTGAACCAGGCCGAGTTGATTCACCACCGATATCAATCACATCAGCACCTTGGTTGAGCATCTCTCGTACTCTATCAATCGCTGTCTGTGGGGTATTAAAATACAGACCGCCATCTGAAAATGAGTCAGGAGTGATGTTGAGAATACCTACAACAATTATTTTTTTCATGACTGGGCTATTTTATCAAACGCCAAGGTAAAAATATTCTTTAAAAGTCAGTACTGTTTTGACTTTAAGTTCGTTTATCTTCATTGAAATGGTATAATACTATATTATACATATTAAATATGTATTTTATGAATAAAAATACTATAGAAAGTTCTGCATTAACACGCAATAGCGTTGATAGATTCTGGCAAGCAACTGCAGCTATGTTGGTTGGTGGAGCGTTGATTATAGGAATGTATGCAGATTGGTATACCTCTAGAGATAATAAAAATAGTGATATAGCTCTGCAAACAAGTACTTCACCATATTTAGATGAGTCCACAGAAGAAGAGAACAACCCACAAGAAATACTTGAAGCTAAAATAGTAACAATAGAAATAACAACATTAGAACAGTTTGAATCACTCATTACGCAGGGAATGTCTACCCAAGTTTATGAACTTAAGATATCCAACCCTGAACTCCGACTCCAGATTAAAGAAAAGCTTAGCCACAATCGATTTTACATATCAACAGGTAGAGTTAGCGCTGCATTGACTCCCACAACACTAAGTCGCTTTTTACCAACCGGGACTCGCCTTATTACACTATTTGATACTCAACCACTTTTTTCTGTTTACAATCAATATGTAAGTACAAAGAAAATACCTGATGGTGCAGTGGCTCCGTTAGAAACACAAAATGCTACGAGTATCTCCGTACATGATGGAATTACACACACAACTCAGACAATCACTGATACACATGGGACAATTACTACTACGGCACGCATCGAAGGTTCGTGGACAACACAGGCTTCTATCAACGAGGCCTATACTTTAGCGCTTGAACAAGGTGGTCTGTGGGTGAGTACAACTCCTCATATTATTGTTCTTGATGAAAATAATAAAAAGTATTTAGATACATCAATTATTGTCTACTACACAGGTGGTGAACAGATAGGTACCACGTTTGTTCCGCCATATTCGATTCAACCAAAGTATCCTAAGGATTCACTTAATGCGTATCATGGATTTGTTTTATCAGCTCAGTTGGCTGAAGGTGTTGTGCATAAACAGCTACCGAAGACAGTGATTTTATCTCATGATGAAGACGTAGACGGTTTGCTTATTGCAGATCTTTTGACACTTTTAGGTGCCAATTCTGAGCTGTCTTTAGATGTATACGCTGTATCATCACTAGGTGATAATACACCAAGATTGCGTGCAGCTTGGTCAGAGCTTAAAAATAACGGCATTTCTACTGATCATGTTAAAGTTGTTTCTTTAGCTGCAGGTAATGCCAATACTGTATATAAAGAACCAGTGAGTCCTGAACAAGATGTTTTTTTCTGGGTTACTGCTTACAGATCATTACTGACAAATAACATTGGCAGTTATCGCGCTTCAAGTAATGTCATTATAGAAGCTGATGTAGATTCACGCCCATCTTCATATGCCGCGGCCGATTGTGTCACTACCCGTGCTATGGTGATAGACACTAATAGCCTGGGAAAGCCAAAGCTTGAACATCGAGTAAGAGATCAGGTTGTTTGCGGAACTTCAGTAGCTGCACCTTACTTAGCTGTTGAAGCAATTGGAAAACTGGACAGTACACAAGCTAAAACCGTATCAGATGTTCTAACTGATACCGCTGAGCTTGCATATGCTTATGTAGTTACAGAGTTAGAAAATGTCCAGCAATCCGCAGTGTTTACAGATACTGCTTTTACGTCGTTGCTTAATGCCGTATTTCCAGGTAACAACATTCCTAATGATGCAGTCATCTATGTCTCAGCAAACTGGAAAAGTGCGGTAGGTGAGTATGCAAAAGATACTGGTATTATGCCACTTCTGGACGTGAGTTGGGACAACCTCAACCAAAAGGCAGAACAAGAAGGGGATCAGCTTGTGTTTGAGGGTCAGACAGTTGCTATAAGTAAGCTTGCGCAAGAAGCACAGCATAAACTCTACACTAACATTTTGACCTTCTATTATCTTGATAATCAAGGCAAAAGCATCAAGATTGAAGGATCTACAAATCCAGCTGTAAAAGCATATCTAAAAGGTGTGTCGCACCACCTAGTATTGGGCAGGATGAAGGTGCAGCTAGTGAGAACAATATCTCGAGTGGCTCCTCATTCATATAGTTCTCCAGCTCAGATAAAGGAGGAAACTACTATGTTTTTAGAGATAGGTGGACTGTTTACCGCTTTTGATCCAAAATTCACTCCACCTCCTACAGAAGTCAACATGAATGTCTTTTTGCCGCTGATACAGAAATAAATGCACTACTGTTTATAAAATGGAAGAATTTAAGAAAACAGAAATCTATATCTAGTCTGATGCAAAAAGAATAGTAGACCAACATTTTTTTGTTTACTAGGTGACAATTTTGTGACGGTACTCATTAGTGACCCCAAGGGGATTTGTTTCGAACTTTTTTTACCGTGGATACATACATTAATGCTTGCGTATCCTACACAAACTGAGTTAAAGGAAATTAGAAAGGCATTACCATCTCGTTCCTTTAACCGTAAATCCATAGTGAGAGTAAGTTATAAAAATTTAATAAAAATATTGTATACTTAACCTATGAAATTAACAAAAACTTTATATGTATTACCTTTAATTTTTGTATTGTTTATTGTCTGGATGAATTTAACCCCCGGCAGTTTTAGGTATGCACCTCTCGATGGATGCTCGTGTGGAGCCAGTTATTCAACTGTGCCAGTTGATCCGTTCTGTGAAGTAAGGAGAAAAGATATGTGTGACGGCCCAATGTTTATAGATGATTTTTTGGTGACACTTTCAAATTTGGATCTTTATAAATAACATTCAACTTATTTCTTTACAAATTTGTATGATGAGTCTATTTTAGATAAACATAATCATCATTACGCATGTGAAGAACTACTTACCATTCAAAAAGTATCAAAAATATTTATGACATAGTAACTGTTGATGTTTCAATTGGTGACCCTTTTGCACTTTGTTTCGAACTTTTTTTACCGTGGATACATAAACTAATGCTATCTTAGCCTACTCAAAGTGAATCAAAAGAAAAAGTAGATATTATCTTCCGATTTAATTATTGAAAATTTCTATTTAGGTTAAATTGGTTTTTGAAATATAATGTTAAAATAAATAATATGAAGACTAATATACTTTTAATAGTCATTTTATCAATACTTATTTTTATACCTAGCATCTTGTATTTGGTATGGAATATAAATACTGGTGCCCAAATAAATAATCAAGATATTCCCATTATTAATAGACAGAAAATTTCAAAGACTCAAAATGGAAAGTACATTTACCCAGTAAGGCCAGGTACATTAAAATGGAGTGAATTAAATTCTAGACAAGAGATGGTTGAAGTACTGCAAATTCCTGATGAAGTGATTCAAGTTTTATCGACTAAGTCTTTAGTGCAAACTGTTCTTGACTATCCTCTTTTAGAAGATTATTTAGCTTATTCTAATCCACCTAAAACAGGTCCACAAAATAGATTTGAATTTCTTAGTCAGGAATTTAACGGGTACAAAATGCTCATTGCTCGCAAAGATGCTTTTACAGAGTTAAAGGACATATATTTAAGTAAAGACTTGTTAAGTCATGAAGAAATTTGGAAACAGATTAATGATCCCAATTGCAACTGCGAATCTATAAACTCTATCAATAGTATTGAGTATACGTTGTCTCAAAATTATTTTTTAGACAAGGCTTCAGACGATGAGCTTAAATCAATATTAGTGCATGCGCAGACAATTATGGTGAAAAAATTAGAAAACGAAGATTATGGCGTTGGATCTTCTCATTCCACTGCATTTCTCATAAGTAGAATTTTATCTAAGACACACAATAATACATGTTCTGAATTATTAAAAAGTAAAGATATCTCATATCTAATGGAGAAGGGTGAGTTTGTAGGTGTCGAGGGCAAAAAAGTCTATCTAAGGTTGAGTCAGTGTCATGTAAATTAAGGCTTATGGACAGTGCTGTTCTGAATAGTAATTCTTTTGCACTTTGTTTCGAACACATTTTGTCTTGGATACATACATTAATGCTTGCTTATCCCACTCAAACTGAATCAAAAGAAGTGAAGTATGCTTTACCATCTCGCTCATTCAGACGTAAATCTATAGTTAGAATAAACTGATATGTTCTTTTAGATAAATTTTAATTATAACTTGATTTCCTCGCGGCTCTGCCGCGCAGCACAATGGAGGAAGGTGCGGAAACCCTCGGTTTCTGCGACAATTGAGGGATGAGTCCTGTTAAAACATTTCACAACGTGTATGACACGCACTACCACATCGTCTTTCCTGTCAAATACAGAAAGAGTTTGTTAACCAAAGAAGTCCCGCTCGCTATTGTTGAAATTGCGCGGGAGATCAGTGAACGGTACGACATCGTATTTGAGAAAATTGGAACAGATCAAGATCATATTCACATACTCGCCTCATTTGCACCAAAATACTCAGGCAGCGATGTCGTACGGATATTCAAAAGTATTACAGCCAAGCAATTATTTACTCGATTTCCACTACTACGAAAAGAACTGTGGGGTGGGGAATTTTGGAGTGACGGATTTTACATGGCAACAGTTGGCGAGCGAGGAAACTGGAAAACAGTTGAAAGATATGTTGCTAACCAAGGAAAGACGATGAACGAACCACAACAACTTAGTTTACTCACCTAACCCAAGGACTCGTCCCTCGTGATACCCCGCTGGCTCTGCCGCGGGGAAATTCATTTTATCAAATAATGAAATTATAGCGCGACTGAAATAAGACTTATGTACAAACAAAAAAGTTCTACATCACAAATAAATGTAATACCAATGTCTTGGATCGGGAGATTCATCTTTACAACTTCCATAATGATTTTGGCTTATAAGTTGTCCTATTTTATTGGATTAGTAGGTAGCATTGTGCTATATGCAATATATGCAGTACTTGCTTGGTTGTTGAATGTTTTTTTATATGTCTTTACAGGAATGTTTGGTTGGTTGCCAATAAGTGACGTAAAGTGGGCTTATTTTGAATATTTAGCTGTATTAATTAGTATCGCGACTGTTATATGGGCAGGATCGTACGTTTGGAGGTACACCCATACACGCGTAATTTCACCCTGGTTGTTTTGGGCTGCTTTTGTCTTAGCTATTCCTTCTATCTTTTTGAAATTTGAAATGTAGCATCACGCAAGTGATTCTAGTGCAAAATTTATTTGCTCAATGTCTAAATTTATCAATACATTTTCGACTTTGAGAATATTGATGTCTCCTTTGGTGAGCTCGCTGTCCCAATTCTCGAACCCCTGTTCTCGAGTGTGCTAAATACGTACCAACGATTGTTGGATTTGGGTTTTACTTATTATAAGGGTAAAATCAGTATTATTGATGTAGAAAGCAGTGACAATGTTTAATTTTGGTAAAAAAGCACCAACAGTGTTCAACTCTCAGCTTTTTGATGAAAAGAGCTTCTACACTCAGTTCTCAAGTGACCTACAGTCAGCAAATCAAGAAGTGATCATTGAAAGCCCATTTATAACTGGTGAGAGAATGAGTAAGCTGTTGCCACTCCTACAAAACTTGGTAAACAAAGGTGTGAAAGTGTTCATAATGACTCGTAGCCCACACCTTCATGAGGGTAAGTGGAGATTTGAGTCTGAGACACAAATCCAACTTCTTGAAGAAATTGGTGTACAGGTGTTGATGACGACCAATCATCACCATCGTAAGCTAGCAATAATTGACCGCCAGATTCTCTGGGAAGGAAGTCTCAATATCCTTTCTCAGGTAAAGAGCCGAGAGGTAATGAGACGAATTTCTGGGAGTGAGTTTGCTGTTGAGATGTTTAATTTCTTAAACTTGGGTAAATATATCAATTAGTGCTATAGTACAGGATTGTATGAGCAAAAAAGATCAAAACCAGCGTGAGATAGATATTGAGAGTGTAATAAATTTCTTGAAGACATCAGATCCAGATAATGCTACTCGAGAGCATGCAATTGAGATGCTTGAGAACATGCAGGATTTAGCGCACTTAATAGCACACAAAGTCGTAGAAGATGAAAATTCTGGTGAGGCAGAGTTCAAAAAGCCAAATTAAAATTTGAGTACGTCTTTTGATTTGAGCTTAAGTACCTTCAAAACATTCTCAAACACATCCAAGCTAGGGTTTACCTCATCACGTTCAATTCTTGAGTAGTAATTTGCATTGACCCCAGCCTTCTCACCTACCTCAGACTGAGTTAAACCAAGGTCTTTACGTGCCTTCTTTAGTCTTTTGCCGATTTTTGATGTTGGTGACATAAAATATTAAGAGGCTATAACCTTATTTATAAATTGTACTATACCACTTGTTGAGATAAGCGTATCAATTGAACTGCCTCCAACAAGCTTCTCACTAATTTTAAATATACCTGAAAGGTCGAGTTTTGAGTAACTGTTCAGAACGGATCTATCAATCACTAAATTTTCAATTTCATCATCTAAAATATAGATTCCATGGCTCCTCAGACTAGTCAATAGTGTTTCCACCTCTACAGAGTTTGGTAGGACAGATAGGGACTTGGCAGTATAAAATGCTTCCTTATATTTTGTCTTAATCTCAGAGCGAAGAACACTAATATTATTTCTTTGTATTTCTGCTTGATCCCCATATATATTCGACTGACTGAAAAATTGAAGCGGCATACTTTCTATAGAGTCATGTTTCTTTGCTGTAAACTCTTCAGCATCATCAGATTTATCTCTTAGCAGGAAATCAAAGTCAGTGAATATATACACTTTCAGACCTAATCTAACAAGTAATTTAGTAATTGATACAATTTTGTCTTTGCCTCCAACAGGTATTATTGAGACATTATTTTCATCAAGAATACCATTAAGACTGTACTTAGATACCCAATCAATCAAATAACTATCAAATCCTTCACATATAATAACTGAGTCAGCAAAGAATACTTCATTGTATCTGCTATCAAGTAATATTGACTTTCTATCTTTTAAGTTAAGATTTTTTCCCACTGTGCTATTGTTTTCGTTTCTCTTAACCAGAACAATATTTAAATCTGTATCGTTAGATGAAATAAACTCAGAACTATGTGTAGTAATTATCACTTGATTTTTGTTATCTGCAAATTCATCAAGTCTCCGACTGATTACACGTCTTGCATGAGGATGAAGATATAATTCAGGCTCTTCAACACAAAGAAGAGAATATAGATTTTCACCTAATTCCTTTACATAAAAAGTAAATAAACCAATGATAATTGCACTCTGAATTCCAGAACCTTTGTCACTTAAATCCGTTTTAATACCATCATCAACATGTATCGCACAATTTTTGTAAATATCACGTTTAACATCATTATTAAACTGAAAGT
>JBILVZ010000033.1:0-12840 GCA_044370175.1 Methylococcaceae bacterium | reverse complement strand
TGGAAAACTTTGTGTACTAACCGTCACTGCTTCACTAAAACTACTGAGGCTCGTGCCACAGAGTGCAATAATCTGGATCTGTCCACCAGACAGCTTGATGCGATAGCCCTGCAGTTTATTGACTCCACTGCAGGCGGCACTGGTGGGAGTCTCCCTGACACGCGCCTTGCCTTGGGCAGTTCGCACCAACTGTTGGACATTCTTGGCAGCAGTTAGAACTTCTTGTTTCGTCTGAAAAGAGAGATATGCGGCGATACTGCCCCCCATTACCAGCGCCATAATACTGATCGTCACTAGGAGTTCAATCAGGGTAAAGCCAGAGTGGGCAGCGATGCGTTGCATAGTTTATAAGCCTTGTGCACAGTAAAATCCACCTCCAGTGGTCCAACCGGTGCAGGAGGCGTTACTACTATTGCCTGCAGTTCCCTCGATGTCAGCACAGACACAGCCTGAGGCCTGGGTATACGAGTATGCTGCACTAGTTTGTGGGTCTGTTGGAGTAGGATTACTCAGGTACGTACCTCCCAAACCGGTATAATTTGCAGGAAAACTCCCTGTTTGTTGTTTGGAAAGCATGATCGCCTGACGGATTGTCTCGACGTCTGCCTTGCGTTTAGAATCACGCGCCCCTCGATTGGCATTGGAGAAACTGACCATCCCCATCACCGAGAGAACGATAATGATGGTTGCCACAACCAGCAGCTCAATCAGGGTGAAACCAGGGTTTTTACAGTTTTTTTTGTGTGTATACATAGTATGCTCCTATTGTTGCTGACTGACACAGAAGTACCCACCTCCAGTGGTCCAGCCTGTACAGGATGTGTTACTGCTATTGCCAGTATTAGCTTCTAGATCTGCGCAGATACAATAGGTAGAAGAAGAAGTACAACCACCACTAGTTGTATATGCTGCCCAATTTGGTTTTGGATCAGTTGGTAGAACTGGTAGCCCACCTTGAACTGCCATCGTACTACAGTTGGTATTGTATGCAGTATTTATCGAGTAGTACTGCTCAAAGGCAGCTTGAATGGCTTTCATGTCTCCCACACGCTTGGCATCGCGCCCTTTTTGCTGGGCGTTACTGTATGCCACCGCTCCCATCGCCACCAGGATACCAATGATCGAGATCACCACGAGCAGTTCGAGCAAGGTAAAGCCGCGCTGCCAGATATTTTTTTGTAATTTTCCTTGCTGCATAGAGCCTTTCATCAATCATTCTTAGTTACTCTGTACTACGATTTTGACACTATTTAAAACTGCATCATACGAACTCACTTGCCAGGTATCTACGGCACTGATCTTGGCGATGTAGATACAGCTTGGTCGATCACAGATGTACTGGTGGGTGACCTTGCCTGAAGTCTCATCCATTACGGCAGGCGGGGCTCCATCGCCAAAGTCGACAGTCACCTGGGCAGAAGCTGCACCTGGAGTATCAATAACATAGTTGAAGTCCACCATACCGCCATTGGCTGAAGCGACCTCTCGGGTACGCGGATCGGTAAAGGGACTGGTGGTAAAGGAGAGAACAACAGGACGGCGAGAGCAGGAACTAAAGCAAGTATCAGGACACTCATTTAAGCCGCTAATACTTTCACCCACACCAATGTGTGTCTCTACCTGGCAACAGCTAAAACCATATCCGGTACAGCTCGTCACTGGCCCCTCACCAAGCTCAGTTTCACTTGCCGCAAACTCTGTGATTTCGCCAGCTTCAATACCGACAATTACTCGCTTTTGTAGGTATGGGAGGTCTAGGTTGGCAACTCGAGCGATCTCAGTGACAAGTGTGTGAAATACTTCGAGTTCAACCGCGCTACGCCCCTCACCCCAGAGGATACCTGATGTGCCTGGCACTTTACTGATGTAGGGAGGCAAGGTGTGCTTGCTGATCAAGATCGGCTTGGTAGAAACTTGATCACAGGTGGCTTCAAGCACATACTCAGTATCGGAAGTAAACCGAAGATGCGTTTGCACGTTTAAACCGGTAACTGCAGTGCCTGTTTCATTTTGGCAGCGTGTAGCATAGCTGCCATTGCGCGACTGTGCTTCTAAACTTTTTAAAGCATTTTTAAATGAGTTTACGCCCCAGGAAATAATTATCTCACGCCCAATAAAAAAACCGCCTACACCAAGCAATACGATAATCAACAAAATAGTAAAAAACGTGGTCAATACACGCATATCATAAAATAAGTGTAGCATACCAAGCTACAAGATAGTTACCCCAAATCAAACTAATACAAGCTCCCAAAATCAGAAACGGCCCAAATGGTATCGGCTTGCCAAAGCGAGCCTGTTTAATGGCGATCAAAAAGAGCCCCACCACTGCCCCAAGCACAAAACTACTCAATACCCAGACCAGGAGCTCGGGCCAGCCCACAAGAAGCGCCAGGGGCACCGCCAGCTTAACATCACCAAAACCAAACCCTTTACCTCCCGTGATAAACCACAAAAACCAAAAAAAGAGCACAACGCCAGCCATACCTGAGATTGCTATGAGAAAGTCATTGACCTGCATGATACCGGTAGCAGTCAGTGAAATACGATACACCACGACAAGCAGCGTCAAAAAAGTAACCGCCGTATCGGGAATGAGCAAATATTTGTAGTCTATGATTATGATGTAGAGCAACACCACCCCTACAATGAGCCAAAAGAGTGGCTGTAAGTAGACAAAGGGCTGCTGCGAGAGCTGGAAAAAGACAAAACCCACTACATACCACCAGACAAAAAGTAACCCCATCATCGTCTCAACAACTGGGTGAGTCAGTGAGAGCTTGGCATGACAGTATCGACAGCGCCCGCCCAAAAGTACAAAAGAGAGGAGGGGGATGTTGTCATACCAGCCAATTTGTTTGTCGCAGCTCTCGCATTTTGATCTGCCCGTCACCCAGTTTTCTCCTGTTTGCGTGCGGTAAATGATGACATTTAAAAAACTGCCAATGGCAGCACCAAGCATAAACAAAAGCACTAATACAACACCAGATATCAACATACTACTTTCAGTCTATCATACAAAAATCCCCCACCATCGGGCAGGGGATTTGTCTGTGTTATTTTTAAGTCATTATGGCAAACATACCATTGGCGTACCAGGAACGGGAGCACCTGTACCACCGCATAAAGCTGCTTGTGCTTGTGAATCCATATCTGCTGGCATTCCACCACCATAGGTTGTGGTACCACCAGCAGTTACGTTGCCACATCGAGCTTCAGCATCAGTCTTGAATGCAGAAGATTGCGGGACGAAGCAAACATAGGTGGAGTCACCGGCTGTACCACGGTTATAGACATAGAGTGAGCGAGCGGTGCCTGACACAATACGATTGATAAAGCTTGACTTTAGCTCATCACTACCCTCGGTACAGTCTGCACTACCCAGTGGGGCAACCGACCCGGCTAATCGATCCAAGACATGGCAAGTCTCATTTTGTTGTAAGTCATTAACCTGAGGAGTGGTAGTACTTACAAGAATTGGTAAATTGTTACCTGTGGTGCCACCAGTTTTTAGACTTAATGTTGTGGCATTTGCATCTTCCATCCAAGGGAAAAATCCTTTGTAGGCATTAAATCTATCCATCGCACTGAGCAACTGTTCTGCATCAGAGCGGGTGCCCGTATCACGACCACGGTTGATCTGTTCTACTGGATTGATAGCTGAGAGTACTGCAGTGGCCAAGATACCTAAGATAGCGATCACAATGAGCAGCTCGATCATGGTGAAACCACCTTGAGAACGAGTCTTGATACGAGAAAGGGCGAGGGAGAGAATATTCATAATGATTTCCTTTTTTGCTTACCTACTACTGTACTCATAGAAGCTCTTGCAATGCAAGAGGTAAATTATTTTTACTCTAGAACTGGCTGGTTAAGTTGTAGATTGGCATGATAACCGCAATCACCATTGCACCTACTCCAACACCCAGCACGATCATAATTAATGGTTCAATTGCCGCAGTTAAGTTTTTCACAGCTTGTTCACTTTCCTGCTCAAAATAACTTGATAGTTTGCCTAAAACTTCGTCGAGTTTACCCGTTTCCTCACCTACTGAGATCATTTGATGGAGGATGGGCGGAAACTCCTCATACTTGGCTAGCGCCTTAGAAAGCGGCACACCTTTTTCAATCTGCTTGGTAGCATCCTGCAGTGCCTCACGGTAAATTACATTATTCACTCCCTGAGTGACGATCTCCATGGCTTGGAGGAGGGAGACCCCTGCAGTGAGCAGTAGTGCTAAGGTACGCGAAAACTCAGTCAAGACAATTTTTTTGGATAATTCACTGAGGATGGGGATACGCAGCAGAAAACGATCCCAAGCGTGCCTTCCTAAGCTCGTAGCCACCCACCGCTTAAAGAGCACCACACCACCAAAGACTCCAGCACCAACAACCCACCAAAACATGACCATAAAGTTTGAAACTGCTATCAAGACCTTTGTCATAAAGGGCAGCTCTACATTAAAATCGGTATACATAGCAGTCAGCTTCGGGATCACAAAAATCATCATGATCACCCCCACCAGCGCCATCGCGATCAAAACGATCACGGGGTAAATCATCGCACCGCGCGTTTTTGAGCGAAACTCTTTAGATTTTTCTAAGTTATTGGCTAAACGCTCTAAAATATTATCCAGCACACCACCCAACTCACCAGCTTTAACCAGCTGAATATAGAGCGAGTTAAACTCTTTGGGGTGTTTGGCCAAAGCATCGCCAAAGGTACTACCACCTTCAATTTCTTGCAAAATGTTGGCCACCATTCTAGACATCTCAGCTTTACTCTGTTGCACAAGAATCGAAAGTGCTGTGGCAAGGGGTAGGCCAGCAGAAATCATGGTAGCTAGCTGACGGGTAAAGTTGACAACATCCGTAAATTTCACCCCAAAAACCATCTCCTTAATCGCTGCAAAAGAGTCGTCTGTGAGTGGGTGGATATTAATCACCAAGAGCTTGCGAACCATCAGCTCTGAGGCTGCCTGGCGTTCGTTGCGCGCCTCAACTTTGCCTTTGACGGTGTCACCAAACTGGTTCTTGGCAATGTAGGTAAAATAGGGCATACCAACTTCTTTCTTGATTTATCTTCCCAGCAATCTACTCATCTCTGCAGGTCTAAACGCATGCTCAACTGCAGTTTCTGCAGTGATAACACCTCGCTGCACTAGCACTTGCAAGTGATTTTCAAACAGATTCATACCGGACTCGGCTGACGTTTGAATAACGGTGTCAATTTGATGAGTCTTGGCTTCTCGGATTAAGTTCTTGATGGCGGAATTGGCAATCATAATCTCCAGTGCTGCCGTACGTTTGCCATTGACGGTTGGAAGCAAGCGTTGTGAAGCCACCACTTTGATGGTAGCTGCCAGCTGTTGACGCACCTGCCCTTGTTGATGAGCAGGAAAAACGTCGATGATACGGTCAATTGTTTCTGCTGCAGTCGAAGTATGGAGAGTAGCAAAAACAAGATGGCCTGTTTCTGCAATGGTGATGGCAGATGCTATCGTATCAAAGTCGCGCATTTCACCAATCAGCACAACATCTGGATCTTCACGCAGCACCGAGCGCAGCGCAATTTCCCAAGAGTTTGTGTCACTGTTGAGCTCACGCTGAGAGATAATACTGCGCTTGGGGGTATAGACGAACTCGATTGGATCTTCTACCGTCACGATGTGCTCTGCGCGAGTGGTGTTTATCATATCGATCATCGCCGCCAGAGTAGTAGACTTACCCTCACCAGTTGGGCCTGTCAGAAGCACCAAGCCCTGCGGAAAGTTGCAGAAATCGGCAAGAATGGGGGGGAGTTGGAGCTCTTCAAGTGGTTTAATACGGGTGGGGATCAACCGCATCGCCGCTCCCAGCGAGCCTTTTGCATTGTATACATTGATACGGAAGCGCCCCTTATCTTGAAATTGATAGCCAAAGTCCAACTCTTTATTTACCTCTACAAAGTCTTTTTGCTCTTGAGTCATCAATGGAAAGATCAGACTTTCTGCCATCTCCGGGGTGAGAATCGGCGCACCTTCCACAGCTTTTAAGATACCATCCACCCGGATCATCGGTGGAGTGCCAACGATAATGTGGACGTCTGAACCTTCTACACTTACAAGCTGATCGAGAATGTCATGAATATTCATAAAAACCCTTAGTTAAATCTGTGCTACGCGCAAGACTTCTTCTATAGTTGTTACTCCTTCTAATGCCTTTATGTATCCGTCTTGTTTCATGAGCAACATGCCATCACGCATAGCAATTTTTTCCATGTCTGTTGCAGGTTTTTGCTCTAAGATCAGTCTAGCAATTTCTTCAGTAATTTTCATCACCTCAAAAATAGCTACCCGACCTTTGTACTCTGGTTCGTTGTCTGGCCGATCTTTGCGCGCCCGCTTGAGCGTGATCTTTTCGGGATCTTTGTTGTTGCGCTTACACCAGCTGTCAAACTTCTCTCCCAAGACCTTTTTAATATCATCTACCACTGCCTTGTCTGGGGTATATTCTTCTGCATACTCAGGATGGATTTGGCGCAACACACGTTGTGCCATCACACAAGTCATTGATGAAGCAAGCAGAAACGGCTCTGCACCCATGTCCATGAGGCGAGGTAGTGCACCTGCGGCAGACGAGGTGTGCAGTGTCGAAAACACCAAGTGACCAGTGAGTGCTGCCTGAATGGCTAGCTCAGCTGTTTCACTGTCACGAATTTCTCCCACCATGATGATGTTGGGGTCTTGTCGCAAAAATGAGCGCAGTCCTGAAGCAAACGTCAGGCCAGCTTGTGGATTAATCTGGACTTGATTGACACCGATCATCTGGTACTCGACTGGATCCTCCAGCGTCATGATGTTGACCTTGGGTGTGTTGATTTTGTGCAAAATAGAGTAGAGCGTTGTTGTTTTACCTGAACCTGTTGGCCCTGTAATCAAAACAATGCCGTGCGGCACTTTAATTGACTCTTCCACATTATGGAGCGCAAATCCGTTGAGTCCCAGTTGGGGGAGACTCGGCACAGTAGCATCTTTTTTCAACAACCGCATCACCACTTTTTCTCCGTTGATAGTGGGGAGGGTCGAAACACGCAAGTCCACTTCCTGCTCTTGAGTAGCAAAGTTAAACCGACCATCTTGTGGCAACCGTTTTTCATCAATTTTTAAACCCGACAAAATCTTAATACGGGACACCACTGCCTCGTGCACATTTTTGGGCAGAATCAACTTTTCCATCAAAATACCGTCGATACGGTAGCGGACACGCGTACGGTCTTCGAGTGGTTCGACATGAATATCGGAAGCGCGTGCTTTTATAGCAAATGAGACAAGTGTCTCGACGATCTTGGTGATCGGGGCTTGGCGAATCGTCTCTTTGGAAAGATCTGCTAAGTTCGACCGTTTGGCCTGAGCTTCAGCCATTTGATTGGTCTGTTCGAGGGCAGCAGTCACTTCACTGGAGAGTGTCTGTGAGTAGTACTCCGCGATCATCCGCTCGACTTCTGAGGGAGATGCATAAAAGGCAAGTATGCGCAAACCAGTTTTTTGTTGAGCAAAGTCAATTGCTGAAAGATCAAGCGGATCTTTCATCGCCACAGATAGCGTGCCATCTCTCTTATCGTAGGTGAATGGCAAAATAGAGTAGTGCCGTGCCGCGCCCTCTGGCAGTTGATTAATTGCTTCAGGAAAAACCCCCACTTCAGAGAGTTTTATATAGGGAATGTTATTAAACTTGGCCTTGGCACGAGTCAGGGCATCTTCAGAAACTAAATTATTTTCCGTTAGTAATACATCAAATGACTTGCCTGTCGTGATTTGGTCAACTTGCAGTTTGTTGGCCATATCTTGTTCAAGTGCACCTTGCTCTACCAGAACTTCGAGGATCGAGGCGTACGTCTTTTCTGGCACTGCACCTTGGGAAGGTGGGGTGGGGGGGAGCACTGGCGGACCACCAATTAAAGGGCTCGTAGCTAGTTGTGGGGCGGCTCCTAAATCTACTGGTTTTGGACTCGGGCTGGGGGGTTCATCTTGGGGCACCGTTGGCTGTGGTTCAGGTGGTACTGCACCCACAATTGCTGGGGCTGAGGTCTCTGTTAATTGATTTACTGAACTCGCAAGTGCATCTGCCACATCAGCAATATCCTCAGGAGTAGCACTCGGCATGACTGATGCAGGCGACAGTGTTGCATCAGAAATCTGTACCGGCATGGTAGGCGGGATACTAATTCCTGACGGATTAGATGTTTGGGCAGGATCTGGCATAAATTTTTGGCTGGTATACACTATAAAAGAAAATGAAACCATCAGCAATCCGTAACTTATCAAGTCACACAACACCCATTTTAGTCAGCATACCTCAATTTAGCAGTCATGAAGAGTTACTGCTAAGTAGGGTAGTGCCTGAGTTTTTTGCTACACAGCAAGCTAATTTCAACATATCAAAGATAATCAAAATAAATAACAATGAATCAAACATCACTATCGAAGAAGTACGAGCCTTGATCCAAAAACTTGCGTTTGCCAGCCTCAATGGGGAACTACAAGCAGTTGTTCTACCACATATTGAGCTAGCAAGTATTCCTGCCCAAAATGCCCTCCTTAAAATCCTTGAAGAGCCACCACCCCAAATCCAGTTTTTTTTGTCAACAACCGCACCAGAGCTTGTGCTTGGGACAATTGTTTCACGCTGCAGAGTTCAAGTGCTCAAATTTGATATAGAAAACAATGACATTGATATACTTACGAGTAATGAGAGTGGGGGAGTTTGGCAAAAAATCAACCAAAACTCTGTGCGTGAAAACATTGCGCTAGCAGAAACATATCAATCTAAACAGGAAGCAATCAATATAGCAACTAATATACTACAGGTTGTCCACCAGAAACTCAAAAAAACAGTAGCGGAAGCAGCTAATCAGGCAGAGGACAGCTTGCGTGCGGACAGTACAGAAGAGAGACTGTACCTACTTGCAGCAGCTAAGATACTGATTACGACTATTGGACTGCTCCAGCAGAATGTAAATATAAAACTGGCACTGAGCGAGTGCTTTATAAAAATTCAGACAAAATGACAGTTTTTGCTTATTTCAGAGTTTAAAAATCTGGAGTGAAACCATACTCAGGTGCTTTTTCTCTAATTTCTTTAATTTGCTGTTGTAGTTCAGCAACAGGTGTTTGTGCTTCAGGTGAGAGTTTAAATATTGGAGTGCTTAGCTGATCATAAAATGGTGAAGCTTTTATTTGCGCAACTTGCACACGAAGTTTAGTCACTTCCGCAGCTGCTTTCTCTAATGCATCAGCCCAAATAAGGAAATGAGGAATACCCTGTTGCTGTGCTTCTGCCCATTTTTCTTCAAATTTTCCTAAAGTCACACGGGCATCACGGCAATCTTCTTCGTCTCGATTTTTAATAGTATTGCTTCTGCTATGAATGTTCTCTGAATAGTATCGCACAGCGGCATTTTGGGATTCTGCAAGGAGTTTATTTTTGGTAGGATCTTGGGCAAGTTCTGACTGCATGATTTTGGCTACCTGCGTTAAGATCTCAACCAAAGAGACCTCGCGGGTGATCACTTCATATTGGTCTCCTAAGAACCTTCGCAGATGATCAACTATCTGTAAACGGGTAGCATCAGTATGTTGAGCACAAAATTCACGTACCTGTGCGATAATTTGTTCGGATATTTGTAAGTTTTGTTCTAATTTTTCAGCTTCAGGTTGCATAATCTGTTGCGTTTCTAAACTAAACTCTGCATTCATAATTCCTTTACCTAGTGCATACTACAGTTACTTCAAACTACCATTATAGTAATAAATAATCAAGATTTATTATCTCAGACAGTAGCGTGATCTAAACTCGCCTCTAGCAAAGGTAGCCTGTTTATGTTATAAAATTTCGTCATTGCTTATGGTTAATACTCCTACCCCCAATCACTATAGTGCTGCCGAAATTAAAGTCTTAGAAGGGCTTGAGCCAGTTCGCAAACGTCCTGGTATGTATATCGGATCCACTGATGCTCGTGGGCTGCATCACCTGGCAAAAGAAATTTTGGATAATGCGGTAGATGAGGCAATTGCTGGGTATGGTAAGACCATCCAGTTATTCCATGGCCCAGTAAGCGAGCGTGAGCTTGCGCTGCTCAAAGACCCTTCAATCAAGTTTGGCGAGGAGTCTATCACGGTGGTCGATAATGGTCGTGGTATCCCTGTTGATATGCACTCGTCTGGTGTATCTGCCCTTGAAGTTGTACTCACCAAGCTCCATGCTGGTGGCAAGTTTGAGGAAACAGCCTATCAGGCCTCAGGTGGTTTACATGGTGTGGGATCTTCTGCGGTCAATGCACTTTCTACTCTTCTCGAAGTAGTCGTTAAGCGTGATGGCAAGTATCACTATCAGTACTACAGTCAAGGCAAGCCGCAGATGGCAGTCAAAGTCATCAGCGAAAAAGAGTTTAGTGAGCTCATGCCTGTTCAGAGTAAACAACTGATCGCCTATGCCTCTGGCACTGCACTCAAGTTTATTCCTGATCCCTCAATTTTCTCGACCTCCAAGTTCAGCCGCAAGACCCTCCAGCAGATCATTAAAGACCGTGCCTACTTGATGGCTGGAATCTACTTTCAGCTCCATGACGGATTTAGTGGCACAGAAGAGCACTACTACTTCGAAGGTGGCGTCAAATCTTTGGTTGAGCACATCAACATGGATAAAAAGGCAATCCATGATGTTTTCTACTGCCAAGATACCTGGACAGATGAAACCACTGGCAAGCGCATCGCCATGGAAATTTCTCTCCAATACAACGATTCCTACTTTGAACGTCTCGAGTCCTACGTCAACGTCATTCATACGCCAGATGGTGGGGCACACGTTAATGGCTTCCGCATGGCGCTCGGGAAAACACTGCGTGACTATGCTGATCGCAACAAACTGATGAAGGATAATGAAGCATTTACTGCTGAAGATATCAAAGAAGGTATGGCAGCGGTGGTGTTTGTGAAGATGCCCTCCAACGACTTACAGTTTGAATCCCAGACTAAAACCAAGTTGAATAACTCAGAAGCTCAGTCTGCCGTCTATGCAGTATTTAAGCAACACTTTGAGACATTTTTAGAAGAGAATCCAAAAGCTGGCAAAGCCATTATTGAAAAAGTGATGTTGTCCGCACGCGCTCGCCTGGCGGCTCGCGCTGCCAAAGACGCGGTCATCCGCAAAGGTGTTTTTGAGGGTAGTGCTCTGCCTGGTAAACTGGCTGACTGCCAGAGTAAAATTGCTGCTGACTGCGAAATCTACATCGTTGAGGGTGACTCCGCAGGAGGGACCGCCAAACAAGGTCGTGATCGCAAGTTCCAGGCCATCTTCCCGCTCCGCGGCAAGATTCTCAATACCGAGCGCGCTCGCCTCGATAAGATCGTGGCATTTGAAGAACTCAAGAACCTCGTCGTAGCACTAGGAGCAGGTATCGGTGAAACCTTCAATCCTGCTAAACTGCGCTACCATCGCATTATTCTCATGAATGATGCTGACGTAGATGGTGAACATATTACCACCCTCGGGCTTACGTTTTTCTTCCGCCATCTTCCAAAAATCGTAGAACATGGCTATCTCTACATCGCCATGCCACCACTTTTTAAAGTTTCTGCTGCCAAACAAGAAGATCGCTATGTGTACACAGAAGCCGAGCGCGATCAAGCAGTTGCCATAATCAAAGAAAAGTATCCAAAAGCTACCATCAATGTCCAACGCTACAAAGGTTTGGGAGAGATGAATGCTGAACAACTTTGGGATACTACCATGAATCCTAAGTCCCGCATGCTCAAGAAAGTCACAATCCATGACGCACTTGAAGCAGACAAAACCTTTGACATTTTAATGGGAGACGACGTCGCCCCTCGTAAGAAGTTTATCCAGACACATGCTGCTATGGCAGAGCTGGATGTATAATCAGGCTGCAGTACAGCGAGCCTGCCCAGAAGGTAATTTATGAATGCAATTGAAGCAGGTGATAGTTTATTACCACGAGAGTCACAAAAAAAGTAATTAACAGAAAAAGTAATAGAAAGGATCTATGTCTGATACAGTAAAAGTTCTCATCGAGATCCCAGAGGGATCAAGCGTCAAGTACGAACTCGATGAAGAAACAGGCGAGATGTGCGTTGATCGCATCGTACCAGTAGCGATGGGTTACCCCGTCAACTACGGTTTAATCGATGAAACTGCAGGAGAAGATGGCGATGCACTTGATGCGCTCGTCTTTATCTCTCAGCCGGTTGTGCCTGGAGTTGTGATCAAGTGTAAAGTCATCGGTATGCTTGAGATGGAAGATGAAGAAGGTATTGACCACAAAATCGTTTGTGTACCTGCCAAAACTAAAATTGATCCACTCTGTGGTGCTTGGGAATCCTTAAACGATATTCCAAAACCAAAAATGGCGCAAATCAAACACTTCTTTGAACACTACAAAGACCTAGAAGAAGGTAAGTGGGTGAAACTCAAAGACTGGAAAGATGCTGCAACAGCCATGCAAGTACTCGAAGCTGGCAAAAAGCGCTATGCAGAAGAAATGGAAGATGAAGAAGTGTGTGAGTGTGGTGGCAAGTGCGACCACTGTTAAAGGAAAAAAATTATGGTAGCCGACGATTTGAAGAAACCACAAGATGAAGGTATGCCTGATCTCCCCGATGAGGCAGGTCTTACTACCACTGCCGGAACTGCTCCAGAAGCAGATGGAACTGTGGTGGAATCAAAAGTCGGCACCATAGAAGAAACACGCTATGGCAAAATGAAGCACATCTCGATCATTCAAGAGATGCGCAAAAGCTACCTCGATTACGCTATGAGCGTGATTGTGGCTCGGGCACTGCC
>JBILVZ010000051.1:0-3713 GCA_044370175.1 Methylococcaceae bacterium | reverse complement strand
AATTCGCCGCCCCCTCCGCGCACGTGCGGGCCACGGCCTCGAGGCCGATCGGCGATATGAGATCGTATCGCGTGGCCTCCGCGTCGCTTGACCGCACGGCCCCGGTGGCGAACCGCACGTTCGCCCCTTCCTGCTCCTTCACTTCGTCTGCCTCCTGGTAGTGTCTGACCATGTGGATCGTGTGGAGCAGCAGCCCGGCGAGCGTGCCGCTCGTGCCGTGGTAAGCCCCGCTGAATCGCCGCGCCCGCTGCTCCGCATCCCGCAGCTCGTCATCGGTGAGCCAGTGCATCACGACGCCCTCACCTTGCCGTTTGCGATCCGCATATTCTGAACGTCGAACTCGCCGCCCTCGTGAACGGTCACGACCGCGAACCCGTGGTTCCACGAGTTGATTCGGGCGTATGCCGGCGTGAGGTCGCACAGGCAACCCGTCGACCAGGTCGTCGTCTCCGCGTGCCACATGTCGCTTTCGGCATGGGTGCTCGACCGATGCGAGTGGCCGACGAGCGTCGTGTGATGGGTCCGCATGAAGGCCCCGCGGGCCGGGTTGACCGGGGCCGCCACGCCCCGCTGTAGCTCGTGCCCATGGAGGACCGGCAGCTCGCCCAGCATCACCGGCCGGCCCTCCTCGACGAGCGTGATGTCGTGCTTGTCCAGGTAGAGCCAGGACTGAAGGCTCGAAAGCTTGTCCTTCGACAGCTCGGGGGCGTGCTGCCAGATGTAGTGCTGCCACCGCTCCTCGTGGTTGCCGGCCTTGTACACGATCGGAATGTCGGGGAACGTCTCGCGGATCCAGCCGACGAACTGCCGCTGGGCTTCCAGCTCGCCGGAGAAGTCGCGTTGACGCGGATCCTTGATCCAACGCGAAAGCGCGTAGAAGTCGCCGATGTCTCCGTTCAGGAGCAGGGCGTCGAGGCCCAGCTCGGCCAGGTGATGGACGGCGGCGAGGACAGCGACCTCGTCGTGGTAGGGAACGTGAACGTCCGAGAGGATGCCGACCCGGCCGACGACCTCGAGGACGTGCGGCCGCCAGGGCTCGGCCGATGTCGGGACGAGCCGATACTCGACGCCGGCCATGCGTGGCTGGCGGTTGATGTTCTTCATCTGCTTCCGGCTTCGCTCGCCATGCAGGCCGAGCTGCCGCTGGATCCGCTTGCGGGCCTGCTCAATCGTCAGAGCCCCGCGGGACTCCTGGGCGAGCATCCTCGCGAGGCCGCGGGCCGGGTGGTCCGGGTTCTCGCGGACGATCCGCCTGGCTGCGGCGGTGAGGGGATCTCCTCCGGTTGGCATCCGTGCCTCCTGGGTGGGGTCTGGGAAGTGTGGCGGGCTGGCCGCCTGAGTCAATCGCCCACATAGAAGCGGTTGGCGGCGATCAAAGCGTTCCGTGCCTTGATCTGCACGCGGTTCCCGACTTCGTTCAGCCACCGCTTCCGCCCCTCGCACCCGCACCCGCCCGGCTTGCCTTCGGTACGGGTCCACTTCTCGACCCGCTCCTTCGTGATGCCGATGGCGGCCAGCCCCTCCTCGACGAGGTCGCCGATAGGGATGGGCCGCCAGACCTTCTCTGGCACGGGGCGGCACTCGCGCAGCGTCTTTTTGCGCTTTGCCTGATACCCGCATGTCGGGCACTTGAGCCAGTAGTTATCAAAATCACACAGCACCTAGAGTACCTCGACGTTCCATGCCGTATTGCCGTCGTTGCCTCCACCAGGCGACCAAATCTGGTCAAGGACAATCGCGCCAGTCGGAGGCTGACACATAGTTCCATCAGCACACGAAACGCACGGCTCGTTGTAAAAAATCAACGTCGGCCCGCCGCCGGTGTATTGCGCACTTGCCCTCACTTGGCAAGAGTTCCAGCAGGAGTCGCACCATGGGATAGATGGCGAATTGTCTTTGTTCCTGCACGGCTCTATCCACACGGAAATCCTGGGCTGGAATGTCGTTCCGATGAGCGACCACCGGCCGCTTGACCCAAGGTTATTCCATGGACTGTCGCCTTCAACTGATCCGCCGCTGCCACCGCCACCAGCTCGCGACAGAACTAGAGTGGTAGGCTCGTCAACTCCCTCAACAAAAAACGGGCCAGTAGGCCAGACATCAACTTCAATCTCGTCCGGCGATTCTTCTTCTCCACGGCAGCACCGGAAACAGTTTTTCCAGTTGCCGGCTTTGTCTGTTACGTCATAGTCGCCGCCAGCCGTAACTACTGCCGTGCGGCCGTTTATGTCAGAGGCGGTAAACGAAAAACTTGAGCAGTCAGTAATCGGCTCGTCTGCCGTCAGAGTTGCGCCGCACGACCCGTAAAACTGCGACACGATCACTTGCGGCGGCAGCGACGGTCCGCGATACACAACGTAGACTCTTGCAGTCAGAAATTCCTCCCAATACTCGCTATCGGCAGCGGCGTTTACGCCGCATATTCTGTGCGAATAGGTGCATATTTGTGGGATTTCGTTGCTTGCCTGTCGCGTGTCTCGATTTAGCACTAGCGTGAGGTCGTTGTAGTAGTCCTCGCAGCACTCAACGCTATATGTCTGCCACGCGAGATAGCCATCCCCCGCGCTCGTGATGGTCAGTCCCGTGATCTGCCCAGAAGTGCCGCTCGATGTATTTGTGTCGATCACGGCTACCAGCGATGCGCCTGACGCAACCAACGATTGCGGACCCAGTTGCTGAATAAGAACAGAAACAGTAGCCGACTCAGCCGGCACACTTGCGTCTTCCTTGTAATATGCGCCGCCGTCGAAGACGACGACGGACTGAACTACGCCGCCGCTCTTGTAGTACTCGCCGCCGTAATAGATGGCGATTGCTGTGATCTCGCCGTCGTCGCCTACAGAAGAAACTTCGGCGTAGAACCCGTCCCACTCAGGCTGTACGCCGTCAGTGACGGCAGTAGAAATCGTGTCGCCGGCGACATACCCCGAGCCGGCGGAAGTAATGGTCAATGCCGATACGGACCAGACTGCGTCTCCGTTCCAGTCGGTTGTCTGCGAAAGCGTTACGCCAAGGGCCGCACCACTTCCCGTCGTGCTATTGACCGAAGCGGTGACCGTAGGCATCACGCGGTTTGTTTTGACTACCGCCGACGCGCCGGCAAGTGTTGTGCCTCCCGTACCGTTGGCGAAGCTGACGGACTGCCCATCTGCGTAACCGGTTCCGCCTGCCGTGACAGAAACACTTGCTACTTGCCACACGGCACGCCCGTCATACTGCCACGCATTGTCTGTTGCCTGGGACAGCGTTACAGACATTCCGACCCCCGACCCTCCGCTTGCGGATGCGGTGACGGTTGGTGTCACTCTGGCAATTCTTGCGTATCCTTCGCCGCCGTCCGTGACGCTGACGGCAGTGATCGGCCCAGGCGTGTCGCCAGGAGCCGTAGCTCTTGCGGCAGCGCCAGACCCAAAGTCTGAACTGATCGTCAGCGAAATAAGATCGCTGCCCTGAGCATTGGCGTCATCCCATCCGCTGAGCGTAACAGTGACAGTATCTGGAAGAGTGCCGTTCACGCATCCACCGCATGGGTCGCAACAAGGCGAACAGCTTGCCCCCAGCATGAAGCCGACCGGGTACATGCCAGCCGCAAACAACGCCAGCCCCCACAGCACGAGCGAAGGTGGGTCTGCCGATTGAATTGCGGCGAGCAGCTCGAGCATGTCAGCACTCCGCAGCCGTGAGGAGCCAGCGGTCGCCCACGAACACGCACA
>JBILVZ010000032.1:0-13298 GCA_044370175.1 Methylococcaceae bacterium | reverse complement strand
CTAGTGTTTTCATCAGCCAATCATACTGGCTATTCCCAGAAAACATCTCAATATTTCTTCGTACCCTTGTTGATCTTCCTACCTTCACGCTTACCTTCCTATTCCGGAATGTATCGTGCGATATTCATGCTATGATTAGATCATGGCAAGATATTTAGGTATAGTTTTTTGGTGGATCACATTTGTATGTGTCTGGGGAGTTTTTAGAATACTTGAAGTTCATGAGTTTTTTTCTGAAGTACTTGCTAAACCGTTTATTTGGTTGGGAATTACTTTTTTATTTTTAAAACGAGGTGTAATTCCTGCCGCAGTGATTACTGATCTACGAACAAAGTACACTACATATAAGCCGATTATTTCTGTGATAATTTTACCAGTTGTTGGTATTGTTTTCTATTTTTTTGCCATTAATAGCTTGTATAGAGAGATAGCTGCACCAGTATTTTCACTCTACTCACTTGTGTATGTTTTAGTTTTCAGCTTGGCTACTGGAATAGTAGAAGAAACAATCTATCGAGGAATTTTATATGTTTGGTTGCTGCGAATAACAAATGAAGTTAGATCTTTTATTTTAGCTCAGCTTTTTTTTGTAGTAGGACATCTACCAATATTAATTTTAAATTTTGACTCACTGCACAAAACTGTAACAAGTATTTTCTTTATTCTTTTGATAAGCAGTATCAACACAATTATTTTCAGAAAAACTAGATCAATTTTTGCGGCAATCTTAGTGCATGGAATCTGGAATAGTTTAGTGTATTACTTTTTTATTCTCTAATGTGAGCCAGGTGGTCAGTGGGTTGAACCCCGGTTAGAGAGTGAAAAACCTTTGGAAAATGTAATTCAGTTATTTAGTAAGCTTGCTGGGATTGAAGCTCTAGCAGGTTCACATACTGAACTAAACTAGAAAAAATTAAACTACAGCTTTTCAAACTGCATGGTTTGAACTAATTGATCGCATTGATCTGCCCCGCCGACAGATTTTTCTGCACAAGAAATGTTAACAGCAATATCTTTCAATTGAACTTCAGTAAAGTATTCGTAACATATATCTTCAGGCTTTGCATTTTCAAAGATGAAGTTGCAAATTTGAGTAACTGGACCTGACTCGGTAATATGACCATAGTAAAATATAGGTTCTGGCGTGCCTTCTGCATGAATTCGAATAATTGGTTTAACCGCATAGCTATTAGATATAGTGGCGACAGTAGGATCTTTCAAAGCAGTCATAGGCGCTCCATCGGAAGGTAAAATAAACGACATTGAGAAATCATTTGCATCTATAATATATTTTTGTTTATCAGCTAAATCTGTTCTGACAACTGCTTCTGCTGGGATCGTGGCCATTATTTTTAATGCTGGAGTTGTAATTTTTGTTTCATAATCATAGTAAGAAAGCCTAAATGACTCTGTCTTAGTAGATTGTGTGGGTTGTGAAGTTGCTAACGGAGTTGTTGCATCTTGGGTGGGTGGTTCTACACTGACCTGATTCTGGCTTACCACTTCGGTTACCTGAGAACTTCTTTTGTAAAAATAATATGCAAAACTTGTGGCAGCAATTAAAAGAATACTTAAGGCAAGTATAAGTAGGTTTTTAGCATTCCCTGATGGAGAATCTGATGGTTCAGTTCTCTGAGTTATTACATCAATTGACTGAGGAGTGCTTACAATTTGACTGTTATCTTGTTCCATACAAATAATGATGAATGTGCTGCAGAAAAAAGTCAATCTAGAATCAAATTTGTGAGCCACTTGGTCGGTGGGTGGAACCCCTGTTGGAGAGTATGTCTAGATTATCTTGCCAACTTAATTATTTAAAATAGCAGTTTGCTTGTAACTAAACGTATTGATGCTTAGAGATGGATACTGTTTGAAGTATTGGAATCCGTCTGGAGATTGCATTTCACCAAACTCAATAGTGCCATTTTCACCTTCAAATTCGTTAATGTCAAACTGGAGTATATACGGGCCAAAGGTTTTGTTGTCTGAGGTGTTTGGAAATAAGTTGTAATTAAGCTTTCCTGAATTTTGCTCTGTGTAAACAAAAGGAATTTTAACAACAATTGTATTTTTACCTTGCTGAAGATTTACTTTCTGTGGAGCATTATACCAATCAGTTTTTTCATCGTTAATATAATAAGTACCGTGTGGGTCACCTGCAGAACCAAGTGTATACATCTTTGCCTCAGGTGAATTCATTTCTGATTCACGATGAATACTCATGTTCATTCTGTAACTACCACTTTGTGGAACTGTAATTTCAAAAGTAGTAACGAGTGTTTTATATGTACTTTCTAGCTCAGGGAGAGATACCAGTTGTACACCTTTCTCTTCAAATTGAATCTGCTCTTTCAATATTGAGACTTCCTTTTGGCTTACATCAGCAAGCTTATTGCCTGTATAAGATGAATAGTCTGATTGTTGTTGAGATATAAAAAACCAAGGAGAATTTATGAGTGAAGCTACCAAAATAATAAAAAACTTATACTTAAAATTAATTTTTATAAACAATAGTGATAGAACAATGAAATTTATTGCTATAACAACCAAGAATTGAGTAATGATGTCATAATATTTGGGTGCAAAGAATTCTGCAAATAAGGGGGATGAGATAGGAGATTGGCTAGCATTTAAAAAAATAGAAGCGAGCAAACTATATACGTCGCCTATAATGACCAAAATAAAAGAGTAAAGTGCAATCTTTTTTAGTGAAAATACTGCTTTATTTCCCGTAATAAATAATGCCAATATCATACTCATGGCAGCAACTACAGAATTAGCCAAAAATGATATGAGTTCCACAAAAACTGTTTGAACTCCGCCACCCATCATTAATACGAAAGCCAAACTCCCAATTTCAAGCGGAATTAAACTGAAAAAAGTAACGCTTCTATTTTTACCGCATTCATCTTTATTGTGACTCATAGCTAGGACTAGTATAGATTTTAGGTACTTCTGTTTCAATCATTAGTTCTATTTTTTATTTCAAAACTTAAGATATAGTGTTAAATTAATAGCTCTTAGTTCTAAAATTCAGTCGAGGAGAGAGATTTAATGCAAAACAATTTTTGGAAGTAAATAGCCACTTGGTTTTGGAACCCTGTCCAGGCCAAAAATTGAATGAGAGATAAAAGTGTGGAAAGTCTATAAAATCTCCAGAGGAAACCAAAATTTGTGAGCCACTTGGTCGGTGGGTGGAACCACTTTTGGAGAGCTTAATTATTCTGACTGAACGTATTAAGAAAATAGCTTGAAATTTTTCAATAACTAATACTTTTTATAATATACTTATACAAATTGATAATCTAATTGACAATTTGTCAAAAGCATGTATAGTATCAACTATGTATATACAAAGAACAATTAAAACTACATTACAGCAAACATTAGCCAAATTTCCAATTTTAGGAGTCGTTGGACCAAGACAATCAGGTAAGACCACATTGCTGCAAAATTTATTTCCAGATTATACCTATGTCAATATGGAGGATATTGAGTTACGTGAATTTGCACAATCAGATCCTAAAGGTTTTTTAGAGACATACAAAAGCCCCTTGATCATTGATGAAGCGCAAAGAGTGCCAGAACTCTTCTCACAATTACAGGTAGTTGTTGATACTAAAAAGCAAATGGGAAGCTATATTTTGTCAGGATCTCAAAACTTTTTGCTTATGCAACATATTGCACAATCCTTAGCAGGAAGAATAAGTATCCATACACTCTTACCTATGTCTTATCAGGAGCTATTACAGGCAAAATTCACTAGTGATGATTATTCTGAACTTATTTTTCATGGTCAATACCCTCGTTCCTATCAAAAACCACCATTGGAACCCCATGAATTTTACAATAACTATATTGCAACATATGTGGAGCGTGATTTGAGACAGCTGATTAATATAACCGATTTAACAACCTTCCAGCGTTTTTTGAAGCTTTGTGCAGGAAGAATCGGACAAGAAGTGAATTACTCATCGCTAGCTCAAGATGCGGGGATTACGCATAATACAGCCAAAGCGTGGTTGTCAGTATTAGAAACTAGTTTCATCATCTATCAGCTACAGCCATTCTACAAAAATTACAATAAACGGTTAGTTAAGTCACCCAAATTATATTTTTATGATACAGGTTTAGCTGCTTGGTTGCTAAATATTGATGAAAAAGTACAATTGCAGTCACATTTTGCTATAGGAGCACTATTTGAGAATATTGTTATCTCAGAGTACTTGAAAAATCGTTTTAATAAGGGTTTGCGCCCACACTGCTTTTTTTGGCGTGATCAGCAACAAAAAGAAATTGATCTGATTCTAGATGAAGCTGTTCCAGTTGGAATTGAAATAAAATCCGGAAAAACTGTGTCTACTGATTACTTTACTAATCTTCAGTACTGGAAAGAAGTGGTGCAAGATCCAGTAAAGCTTAAAGTTATTTATGGAGGTGAGTTATTCCAAGACCGCTCAGAGATACAGGTACTGCCTTGGTCTAAGATGGATGAAGCGTGGAGCTAAATAGTTCTTGATTGTGTCGTCGTACCAAATGCAGAAGTATGTAAAAAATGTAAGGTATTACATAGTAAATCAATTACTTGTGTAATGACTACAGTGCAGCTAGTGTTTCAAAGTTTTCCGGAAAATACGCCACTTGGTTCTGGAACCCTGTCCAGGCAGAAAATTTGAACAAAACGAAAGTTGTGTAAAAGTCTATAAAATCTCCAGAGGAAACCAAAATTTGTGAGCCACTTGGTCAGTGGGTGGAACACCTATTGGAGAGTGTAGTTGTATTGTATGCAAGAATTAATGAAATTGTAGCTAGATAACTATGGCGTGTAATATTCGCTTCCTAAAAAGCAAGCACGGCAGGTACGACAAATTCTATCGTACGGCATATTCTCAACACCATCAGAAATTAACTCCACATTTTTATTTTGAAAATCTGTTAATGCTTGACTAATAGTATCTAGCATTTCAGGAGTCTGAGGATATCTGGAATCAGTTTTTAATAGTTTCATTATCTCTATGGCTTTTTCTTTAGTTGTGCCTGGAGCTTCTGCCCAATACTTTAACATGGGCCCATGGTGTTTTAAATATTTTTCAGACATGAATTTCCAATAAATGTAATTCTATTGGTTTATATTATGCCAACTTTAACATCAATTTACCTGCACAAATTAATTCTCCACATCCTGCCACTTGGTTCTGGAACCCAGTCCAGGCAGAAAATTGAACAAAATGGAAACTGTGAGAAAGAATATAAAATCTCCAGAGGAAATCAAAATCTGTGAGCCACTTGGTCAGTGGGTGGAATCCTTGTTGGAGAGTGTAATTCAATTACACAGTAAGCTTATGGATATGGCCTTGTAAATCAAAAAAATTATTGTAAGGCATGCTCTATCAAGATGTGAGTAAGAATAAAAATTGTCTGGTACTATTTTATTCGAATAATGCTGGATCTAACGAGGGAATATATACAAACGCAAGTAAGATCATTAATATACCCAAAACTATTATTGCCATCCCACTCAATCTTTGTGCCTGCAAAGTCTGCGGTGTAATTTCAGTCTTAATTCCTCTAAGTGAGTTAGCCCATTTAATATTTTTCTTGTTGTAATCATTGTTCTGCTGAAGAATACCCAGAACAATAAAAACAATTGCAAATGGCGTGAGAATCAATTGTGGAATAAGCATATGTATTAATATTAGTTGAAAACCACATATTAGTCAAATTTATTAAAAACGTGAGCCACTTGGTCGGTGGGTGGAACACCTTTTCGATAGTATAATCCAATTATATAGTAAACTTGTGGATATGGACTTAAAACATAATCTGGAGGTAGTAGAAAAGGATGTAGAAAGCTCAGATGTTTAGTTTTTTTAACTCAAAGCCCTCTGCTCCGTTGCCAATGCCCACATCGCAGTTGTTTGATGAGCAAAGTTTCTATACTCAATTCACCAAAGACCTCAGAAACGCTAAGTCGGAGGTAATTATAGAGAGTCCTTTCATTACAAAAGGGCGTGTTGTTACTTTAATACCAGTTTTTGCTGAGTTACAGAGGAAAGGTGTCAAGATATTTATTATCACTCGCCCATCACATGAGCATGAGGAAGTTTTGGCACGGCAAGCTGAGTACGCAATCCAAGTATTTGAAGATATGGAGATCCAGGTATTCACAAGTCTTGGCAATCATCATAGGAAGCTAGCAATAATTGATCGAAAAATACTCTGGGAAGGGAGCTTGAATATTCTCTCTCAGACTAGAAGTAGGGAGATTATGAGGCGGATTGTGGGTAAAGAACTGGCAACTGAGACGTTTAACTTCCTTAATTTCGGGAAGTTGATCTAGTATGTGTTACACTAAGTCAACAATATGACCGATAAACCAGTAAGATACCAGATGACCGAAGAAGATGTTGACGTTGCATTGAAGTATCTTCAGACTAACGAAGATTCTGAGGCTACTCGAGAAGATGCAATTGCTTATCTTGAGAACCTACAGGCGATGTCACACCTCGCTGCACATAAAATTGTTGATGATGAGATGGATTCACAGGTAAAAGAAGATTAGCCGATTATTTCAAGACTTTGAGGATTTGTTGTAGTGTTTTGAGGGATGGGTTGACCACTCCTCTCTCGATACGAGCGTAATAATTGGCGTTAATTCCTACCTTCTCAGCAACTTGTGCTTGAGTTAAATCAAGCTCCTTACGTGCCTTCTCTAGTCGTTTGCCGATTTTTGATACAGGTGACATAGTGTTATTATAGCTCAATTTGGAAATGCCGACTGCCACTGTTTCTCTGACATAAATTGCTTTTTCCCGCTATCATCAACCATCTCAATTTTATTCAAAACCTTTGATGTATTCTTCCTAGATTTAATTAACTGATTTACTTTTTTTAACATGACCACCGTATGAAAAGTTCTATAAAAGTTTGCATATCCCTGAATTCTTGCGTTTATTCTTACTATTAAGTCGGTTTTTGTTTTGATCTTATTATATCTAGGGTGGTTAAGTTTCAGATAATCCTCTTTTAAAATCTCAATAATTTCTGTGACTTTTTTCTTTTGTTCTACTTGAAATCTATTTATCTTGAGTCCAAGAAAGGTGAAAAACTCGGTTCTATTAATAATGTAGCATGTTGATGTTTTGTTAGGAGCAATTTTAAGTCCAAGAGCGTTTAAAAGTTGCTCGCATTTCTTTCCATTATCTTCTGCCTCAGATAATTTTGGTGCAAGAATTATGAAGTCATCGACGTATCTAAAAAACAGGCTTCCCGTTTCAGTCATCATTAATGAATCTATGTCTGAAAGATATACATTTGCAAAAAAAGGTGATAAAGGAGATCCTTGAGCAATCCCAACAGTACTTTCTTCTTGAGGAACTATTCCTCTTTTTTGCTTAACCAAGTCAGCATAATTACCCAATTTGAAATAGATAACTTGTCTAATCAGTTCGTTTAACGAACTATCGGGCAAGTTAGAAGTGATTTTCTCATATAAAATAGATTTATTAATGTGGTCAAAGAAACCTTTGATATCTGATTCGTATACAAAATAGTTTCCCCTTTTAAAAGCTGCATGTATATTTTTTATTGCAGTTATATGGTTTGTTTTCTTTCTTCCTTTTTTAATAGGTACTCCAGAATAACTTGCACCGTTGTTTAGCTGACTGTCAAAATAAGGCTTGATTGTAGTTAGTATAGCTGAATGGATGATGGAATCAGTTACTGAAGGAGGGCAAATTAAGCGAAAATCCTTTTTGTTTGATTTTCTATAAAAAAATCCTTTTAGCTCAGAAAGCTCATAATTATTTTTTAACAATTGATCTGAAATATCATCAAAAATATTAGGATTATCCTCAAGTATTTGTTCAAATTTTTTTATGCTAACTCCATCAATTCCTCTAATTGATTTCCTTGCATCATCGCTTTTTCCTGATTTGAGCGATGTCCACGCTTTCTTTAGTATGGTAGGTCTTGCAAGTGTATGTAATAGCATCTTTGTTAGTGCTTTATATCCATTTTTCTTGTAAAATGGTACTACCAGTTTGTGCTAACCTTGAAGTAGCTGATAGTAATTAGTTATGGAAAGGAGGTACAAATTGACTCCAGCCGTTGGGTGGGTAACACCACGGAGGTTCAGCCTGCGAGAGCAGACCACTGATGACAAAAACCAATGGCAGCACATTTAAGCCAAGTGGGAGTGCGATTACATCAATCTCTCACTTGACTTAGCGAGTTACTTAAAAACGTCCTAGGATTGACAGGTATCCCATACACAGTAATCTGGAAGTGTACATGGTCTCCAGTAGACCAGCCAGTACTGCCCTCATTGCCGATTGTATCAGTTATTTCTACGGTTTGTCCTTCGTACACAAAGATCTTATCTAGATGTCCATACAGTGACCGTATATTGTTGCCATGGTCAATGATGACGTGCTTACCGTACCCCCAGCTCAGCTCTCGAGCATAGATCACTGTCCCAGTCATGAAAGGGTGAATAGGATCACCGTTCTTGGTTGCAATATCTATACCTGTATGGGTCAATTGGTATGGAAGATGTGGGACTCCAAACTCGAGTGTCACCGTTCCAACCAGCGGCCATGCCATTTCAGACTCAACGGTTGCTACTACTTCCCCTGTGCCTGGATCACGTATCTCAACTGCTGCACTTTCAGTATCGACTGTAGCCAGCTTGTCTGAAACGTAATTGATACCAGTTTGAGTCAGCACAATTACCGCAACCACAGGAATCAGTAGAATTCCAAAGAAAGCCAGAGATACGTACGTCAGTTCTCTTCTAAATGACCAAATTGTTAGAGCCTGGCTAAAGGTAAGCATAGGTTAGATGTACAACTCTTTGGGGTTAGTAGTCAGTAGCGGATGTTCTTTCTCGGATGCCACAATCTTGACCGCCACGTGATTCTGGTCGGCAATAATTAACGCTTCACCTTTGTCACAGGTCAATAAAAAGTGTTGTTCATACTCACTGAGCTGGAACTCCTGAGTAACTTTTTTGATGGTTGTTGTATCCTGGCGCATCAAGATGCGGAGTGAAGACTGGGAAGCAATCGCCCTGCCATACTCATTATTCAAAAAGTCATTGGCTTGTTGAGAAATAAGCGTTACACCCAGATAGTGCTTGCGTGCTCTACGTACCAAGCCAGCTATAAACCGAGCACTTTCTTCATGCTGTAACAGCAACCATCCCTCATCAATCACAAGCATTCGTTTTTGAGGGTTTGATTTAACCTGTGAATGGACAAAGTTGGCGACAGTCATCAGCATGATCTGTCTCAATGACTCATCAAGATCTTTGATATCAAACACTACTAATCGGTTGTCCAGCTCAATGTTAGTCTGTGCTTCAAAGACTGAGGAAAGTGAGCCGAATACAAACCGTTCTAGACGGTCACACAAGCTCTTCTGTCCTAAGTTTTGCAGTACAAGGTAGAAGTCTTTGAGCAATGGAAACTTGTCCTTTTCATTTACCAACATGAACTCACCAGACAAAGAATAGCCGAACTCCTTATATGTAGTAATCAAGGCAGTATCTACCACCGCTCGCTCTTCTGCGTTAAGTCCTCCCACCATCAGAGAAATAATCTCGGTCAGGTCTTGAATCTGCTCAGATAAATCATGTTCACCAGTATATGAGCTGATCGAGAAGTCAAACGGATTGATCTTTTCTCTTGAGTGAGCAGAGAGTGTGATGTAGGTTCCCTGTACCGAGTGTGCCAACTGTTTGTACTCACGCTCAGGGTCAATGATAATGATTTTTGTACCTTGCATGAGCTGGCGTAAAATCTCAACCTTGGCAGTATAACTTTTACCAGAACCAGACTGTGCAAAAATGATACTGTTGGCATTATTAAGTGAAAAGCGGTCAACTATGACTAGTGAGTTATTTGATTTATTGATGCCGTACAGGATGCCAGATTCTTGTACCAACTCGGAAGATACAAAAGGAAACGTCAAAGCTGCCGATGAACTATCCAGGTTTCTTTTTTGAGCCAGCAAGTTTTCACCTCTTGGGAGAATTGACTGCAATCCTTCAAGCTGTTGATAGATAGCAGTCTTAGTATAAAAAAGTCGGGTTGCCATCACGGTCTCAAGCAAGGTGGTAGTTTTCTGTAACTCAGCTAAACTTTCGGCAGTAATAGAAATATAAATTGAGACTTGGAATAATTTTTCTTGACCACGCTGGATCTTATCTTTCAAAGTTATGGCTGACTCAAGTGGATCTGTAATCTCAGAACCAATCACCATGCCTTTCTTGAGCATGGCACGTTTGGTGGACTCCATTTCAGTAATTTTTCTGTTCAGTTTTGGCAGTGCCAGCAAGGGGTCAACATGTTCAATATGGTATGAGATATCACAGTTGTGGTTAAAGTTGATGAGCATATTGAGCCAACCCATTGAAGCAACGTAGGGGTAGCCAGAGATAAAGAGTGTCCTGACATATCTATCCGAGATCTTGAGATAAGTGCTTTCTTCTGCCAAACCATCATACGAAATTAAATCAACCTGATCCTGCTCGCCAAAGCTGAACTCTTGGGCTGCTTTAACTACTTCTCGATGAGAAGTAGTTCGTGTTTTTCTTTTTCTTGAAGAACGTTTAGAAAAATTGGAGAGGCTAGTAAGTGGATTGGGTACTTTAAACATAGTTTTTGGTAAGCATACTTTGAATAGTGGCAGCCGTAAGCGGCTGTGTCTTGAACTGCTGTGGGTTATAGAAACTGTAAAACAGGTTGAGTACCTCCAAGCTATTGAGTGGCGTCACTTTCATACCAATTTTCTCTAAGCCTTTGGTGACGATCAACTGAGTTGCTGCTAGTTGTTCTTTAATCAGTGGAAAGTCCTGTTGCTTCTCTTGATGATGGTACGTGATAACCACGTAGAATTTGCGAGATAAGATTTTATTGCCAGAGACAAGAGTTTTAAGAAACTCACAATAATAAGTGATCTGGTTTTTAAAAACCTGCTCTTTTTCTATAGTTTTAGTTGCAGATATTTCTTCAATATAACTATCTATGTCTAGTTCACGTATCCTAATCACGATTTGCAGGGTGCATGGCAGCGAGTTGAGGAAGTTCTGGAAGCCATCAATCAAGACATCTTGCTCTGCTTCACTTTTCAGTTCAAAGTTGATGGAGCTTGTTTCAAGTATGAGTCGGTAGTGATTACCTGGGAGTATCAGAATATTGTCACGGACTTCCTTAATTTTAATCTGTTCTCTAGAACTAGCCTGTTTCTTTGATTTACTCCACAAAGACATTGTAGCCTCCCTTCTCTCTCACTTTAAAACTGAGGCTTTGGGTGGCAAGTGCATACTCTAACTCTATAAACGGCTTAAGGTTTTCAGTAATAATGGGAGTGATAGCAATTTTTTCTTGAGATTCTTTAGCCTTTGGAAGTGATACTTTACTGACTTGAAGCGGAATCTCGACTTTTCGAAATATCGAGACATTTTTATTAAATAGATACAATCTTGGGCGAATATTATACCTCGTTATGAGTAGTAGCCAGTCTAGAAGTATCTTCTCTTTTACTCTGATTGCCAGAGTTACAGCGATGATAGTAATTACCCCAATCAGGATTAGCTTGTAGGCAGAAAAATCAAACTGCGATGGTAGTAGTGCGTAGGCTATAGCTGAGGTAAATACGGGAACCATCAGTAGCAAAAGTTGCGTGACCGTCAGATTTCCTGCAATCTTATCTTCTACCGTTGTGATTTGTGCTGGTACAACTGTTGCTCTCATGTGTGCACTACCTTTCTGGGAAGTTTTGCAGCATGTTTGATGACTGATAGTTTGCCGTCATCTGATGTTGCAGAGGTGCTTTTACTCGTACTCATTACATTCATAATCTGACCTCCCAACTTCTGAATCACGCCTGTATGAGCAGACTCTTGGACAAGCTGCATCATCAAGGATGGTGTTTTAAGGAGGGTGAAGAATAAGCCAATGGCAGTGGCAATGGCGATCAGTGAGTTTGTGGAGTTCTCAGGCAATGTAAGAAAGGACGCAGCCAGTTGTATAGTTACTACATGGACAAAAACTATAAAGACTGTGACGAAGTAAGACTTAACCGCCATCTCCGCAAAGCCAGCCGTCTTGGGAATAGCCCAGAGCAGAAAAATAAATGGAGATAAAACTGCTCCCAGTGAAATCAGGATTAACCGACTGATGTACATTAACAGTAAAACGATAGCTACAATTAGGAAAATAACAAAAAATATAAGTGTGATAAGTGGCGTTGTGCCTGCTACAAGTACCACTGGATTAGTAGCATGCTCTAACCAAGCTTGTTGCAGTCCTCCAGTGGAATCAAGAATGGCTTTCACCAAGGCATTGCAGGTCAAAATGACGTAGTCAGCTAGGAAGAGTGAGATATTGGCTCCTAAGAATGCTAAGCCGATTCTTGGCAGTAATTGGTTCAGTCTCACCTCCTCAAAGCCAAAGGTACTCGCACTCATTAGTTGTAGACCAAGCAGTGCGACTACCAAGACAAACAGACTATCCACAATTCCAAGCGTGACTAGCCAGAAGTCAAAAATGACTGAGTTATTCAACACACTTGGTGTGGTAGTTAGGTATCCCAATATGCCGTTCAGTATAGGAGTAATAGCACTCTGGACGATGTTCTCCATGAAGCCAGATACTGCATCAATCAAAACTTGAGCCAATCCCTCTGCAGGCTCAGCTGATTGAATGGGTTGTAATGAAATTGCTGCAGTTGGATTGGTGCTACTAGCTGGTTGTAGTGCTGTACGTAACAGTGAGACAAAAATTCCTGAACCTAATATTAGCAGTAACCCCAGTAATGCATTCTTAATAATTCGCTTTGAGTTTTCCAGTGTTTCTGGATTTCCTGAAGAAGTAATGTATCCATACCCTCCGATTATGAGAAACAGCGTAGCTGCACCACCCGCTATCAGAGTAATTATTTGTAATGTGTTGCTTGTAAAGGTCGTGATCTCGGAGGACGCGGCAAAAACTAAAGGAGTTGTGCAAAGATATGTTGCGAGTAGTGCCAAGACTACTACGAGTCTATTCATACTGTTAAACCGCTATGTATAGTTAGTTACTTGGTGTACCAAAAGAACCAGTAGCTAGATCAGTGACGATGTTTGAGATAACAAAAGCAGCTAGTACGATCACCAAACCAATTGCAGAATAAACGATTGTTTTCTTTGAGCGGTCAAGTGATTCAGGATCACCAGAAGAAGTAATGTAACCCAGACCGCCCCAGACAAAAAAACCTGTGGATACTAGACCAGCGAGAGTAACTAAAACTTGAAT
>JBILVZ010000052.1:0-13602 GCA_044370175.1 Methylococcaceae bacterium | reverse complement strand
TCAATAGTAGGCTGCGGTGATGATGGAGATCCTGTCTCTGCACATGGTGCTTGTACTTGGGGTGGTCAGTTTGCGGTGGGTGATATTGTCTATATGCAAGAACTCCCCATCGATCCCAAGGGAAGTTATTTTTATTATGAACCTAGTAGTGGCACTGGTGGCGCGTCATATTATCTCCTCGCACGTCTGGAGAACTTAGATGATGCAGGTGTAGCGAGGAATGGCTCAGATCCTACACCGATGGCATACAATGTATTTGGTGGCACATCTTCGGTGTGTAGAACTGGTGGGCTATCTAAATGTAACTATGTCGTGACTAGCAGCAATGCTGGCGAAAATGACTTGACGAAAACCGCAGATAATTAGTTGTACAAAGGTGTAGATATGCAAAAAAGAGCATCTCAGGGTTTTACGCTTATTGAAATTTTGGTGGTGATTTCTATTATTGGTATTCTGACGGCGCTCCTTTTGGCCAACATGGTGGGGGTGCGCGAGCGTGCTGCAGATGCACGGGCAAAGAACAATTTAAATCAGTTGAAGAGTGCTCTGCGTCTCTTCTACAATGACAATCAGACGTATCCAAATGGTAGTGGTGTGGACTGTACAAGTGTGTCTGGCTTAACGGCGTATATTAATAGTGAGGTTATACCAGAAGACTGTACTTATACTGGTTCTGGAGATACCTTTAGTGCATATATCCTACTCCAAAGTGGTGCTGGGGATGAGGATGCAGATAGCGCGCGGCGTTGTGGAGTAACTCCAAATTCAAGCACAGAGGGTAGATTCTACGTCTGTGCCAATTAAAAGATCATTGTTTCTGCAACAACTTTTTTTTGCTAGCAAAAAAATTTTCAAACTCACTATCCTGAATAAATAGTATTACCGCAGAGCTATTGGAAGTAAAGCCTGGTAAGTTGTATCAGGATTGGGTTCAGAGGGTGCGTCTGTACTTGCAATGTACTCTGGTCTACCATCTTGGTCAAGATCAACTACAAGCTTACCATTTGCAAAACCTATTTCTTGTTCGGTATACCTCACTGATTTATCAGTCTCAAATGCATATACTTTGCCGTTCGTCACGAAATTACCTTCCATTCCTTTGGGGGCATAGCCATTAAAGGATCCTAGAACCTGAGGTGACATACTGGAAGTTGCCACAGAGGTGGTTAAGTCTGCTGAAGCATTTATTTGTAGGCTTCCGTATAAGCCAGTCATAACCAATGATGCCTCTATACCTGGGCCTCGAGCGGCTAGTTCTAAAACTGGTACACTAAGATTGGCATTGTTTACAACAGATTCAATAGTGGTAGCGTCAGGGCTGCTTGAGGTCGCAATGCTTTGTTCTGGTTCATTGAAACTTCTTACAACGATGCCAATTTCTGTGGAATTATCGCTTTGGTTTGTAACTCCCACGCTTTCGAAACCTGGGGAGTTAAAATCTGCACTACTTTGTAAAGTAAGTCCAGAATCAGGATGGGAAATAGTAATTGTTATTTCTCTACTACCTTCGAGCCGAATAGGGAAAGCACGAGAATCAATTATGTCGCCATCTTCGTTGGGACCTTGCTCCATGTTGTTTTCAAAAAAAATAGTATCAGTAAAGCCATTATACTTGCCTATGGCGGTAATAAGACCCCCTGGAGGAGCTGGCTCATCCTGATGATTAAGTACAAATCTAAACAAATCTATAGTCAGAGCAGGGTCTTCAGGGGTAGGAGTGGGTGTCTCGGTGGGTGCTGGTGGAATAGTTTGGGCAGTGGCAGTGTAATCATAGCTCCCATAGTAGCTTAAAACTGCTAGTGCAACTGAACCTGTGAAGGTGCCAAAAACTCTTAAAGCATCATTTGAATTGAAAAGTCTAGTAAGAGATTCGAGTGATTTTTTTTGCATAATCGATTTCTGTGTCAATTATCGCACGCTTATAAGTTTTGGTAAATTAGTCGTAATTATATACATACCCACTAATACTGGATCAGGTAATCACAATCTAGATTTAGATTAATTTACAACCCACCAGTTGAAGTTCACATCGATGTTAATTGGTTGGTCAAATCCCACTATAAATTTACCTTCTTTTTCTCCTGTAGTGGGGTTTTCTGCAGTCTGAGATTTGACATACAAGACTTGGTTTTGTGTGCTTCCCACTGGAGTGACGTAAATGAGTGAGTTTTCACTGATTTGTTCAGACTCGATGGTGATCTGAGTAGCATGAGCACCTAGTGTGGATTTACCTGAAGTCTTGGAGGCAGTAACGGTAGCAGAGCTGCCGCTTGCCACAGTTGGAGGAGTGAGCGTCTCGCTGCCAATGCCAATTCCGCCAGCAAAGTTGGCTTTGCCTTCTGCAGAAATGGTAGCGACTGGCGTACCGAGCTCGTTGATGATCTCAAAACGAGATTTTTTCAATTCACCAGATTCTGTGGAGATACCAGCCACCTGTACTTGGAATGGATTGCCGAATTCAGCAGGCTGGATCAAGTTGGTGAGCAGTGTTTCCGTCTTGGTGGTGCCGGCCACAGTCAGTGAGCCAGTGATGGCAACCTTGCCGTTTTCAATCGTCAATACGCCTGCCAAGAAGTCAAGTTTGCCCTCGCCTGTGGGTTGGAAGTAGAAGATATCGTCAACTGAAGTAGGGGTGTAAGCAATTGAGCGGTCGCTGATGATCGTGGTGTTGCCGAGGATAATAGTTTCGCCAACTCCCAGTGATTGAGCAATATACGCAAGGCCGTTGACCTGGAGGTACTTCTCGACATACGCAGCTTGGGCAGTCAAAAGCACATCGCCGTTGATAAGTGAAACCTCACTGCCTGTGATCGAAAGCATATCTGGATTGATGGTATAGCCAGCGGACTCGACTTCATCATAGACAGTAACCGGATCAGCTTCTGGCAGTGGTTCTGGCAGATTGTTGGTGATGATATCCATGATGCTTGGTTGTTGGAGGGCACGTGAGATTTTACCATCAAGATCATAGATGTTTTCAGCATAGAGGGTGCCAGACACAGTCGCATCCAAAATTTCTGCAGTAGTGGTTTTCAAATCTTGTAGCTCTGCTTGTTGTGCCTCTAGGATATCTAACCTTGAAGTCCCCGTGACGGTTAGATCTTCTGCGGTGAGGCTGCCCGAAATGGTGGCATTCTCTGCAAGTAGTGAGCCCAGCGCTGTGGTGCCTGTGGTGGTCAGGGTAGAGGCTTGCAAGTCTTGAATTATTGCTACTGGGGCAGTCAGCGAGCTAGACACTGTGGCAGTATTGGTGGTAATGGTTTGGGCAGACAGGTTGGCGATCTGAGCAGAGCTAGTGGCTATCTGTGCAGGAGTTGAAGTAACTTGTACTGGAGTGGTGGTCAGTTGTTGCTGGACTAGGGAAGCAACATAACTTTGAATGCTTTGGCCAGCGACAGTCAGGTTGGTGACACTGAGAGAGGTAATACTAGCTGATTGTTCTACCACTAAGTCTTGAGTAGAAACTAAGCCAGCTTTGACTTTGCCAAATATACCGGTCATTGCGGTCAGCACATTAGCAACTGCGCCTCCATTTACTGCAGTGACTTGGTAATTACCTGTAGAGCCGTTAATAACCAACTCACCTTCAGAGTTAAAATATGTATTTGGTCCAGGGTGAAATACTCCTGGGTAGTAATAGACAGGTAGGAGTGTGCCCTTAACGATACGTCCATCTGGGAGCACGAGCGTTCGATCCTCATCAGATGGTATCCAATCCTTAACTGCCACGCCCAGAATTACGCTGGGGCCATCTGCTTTCATACCATATCCTGCATATGAAGATGCAACGATGCTATCTCCACGTTTAATAGCTCCATTTTCGCTAGTGACAAGAGCACTACCGTCACCAACGGCAAAGATTTGATGATGATTGGGTTTATTCTCATCTTTAGCAGCATATACACCGGCAACAGAGCCTTGATTCTTTTGACTACATTTTGAAGCTTGATAAGTGGCCTGGTCAGGACCTGTTGTGGTGCTCGTAGAATCAATACAGATTAGTGTGCCAAATTCATATCCAGAAGCATCTACATTCTCTGGAACTTGAACATAGTGACCGCCAGTAAAGGTATTATATGCAACAGTTGTACCTGTGAAAGTAATATCGCCAAGAGAGGTAGCGTCACCATCGTAGAAATCTAATAATTTGCTCGTGCCAGTACCACTATCAGAGCCAGCCTGTATACCGATCCCTTTCCGGTTTGCATTGTTGCCATCATTGAATATGAATAAACCCCAGTTAATTGTATCTCCATTAATCGATGCTGTAGTGGATCCACTAGTGTAGTCTTGAACGTGTAATCTATTACTTGGTGAGCTTGTACCAATTCCAAGGTCTCCGTCATCATCAAGGAACATTTGTCCCACAGAATTATTCTTACCAAATCCCAAAGTAGTTTCATTAACCTCAATATTGCCCCAGTCATTTGAGTCTCCAGTCTGGCGGAGGACGAGTCCGTAGGTAGTATCTGATTGACGAATATCTACGAAGCCGGTGTCATTTTCTATGGTACTGCGTGCATATATTGTGTTATCAACATAGAGTGTTGTTCCTTGGAAGTGGGTATAACCACTTCCATTTGGATCTATGATAAGATTCTCGTTGGCATCATAAGTCGATAGATATGCACTGGTGCCATAACCAAGGTATAGATTGCCTTCAATTACATTACCGAATCGATCAATAATCATTCTTTCTGTGAGTGCGGTATCAGTTGCATTGGCGCGTGTAGCAAATGTTAAGCTACCAGTAGTATTACTTGACCCATCATTAATGTAACCTTTTATCGAGGCAAAGTTTCCTTGACTTGCCCCAAAAAGAAGCGTACCACCATTGCCAAGGCTACCGCCACTATCTTGTAGGTAGAGTGTTCCACCCGTGTTGCCTGCATCAGTAATGGAGCCAGTGGCTTGTGCTGCTCCGTAGATATGGGACTGACGGGTGGGGGTAGTAGTACCAATACCTACACTGCTACCGTAGAAAGTTAAAACATTGTATGGAGTGCCGCTCCACTCATTGATCCAATTATATTGAAGATGACTACCTGAAACATGTTGTTGTTCTAAGCGCAGATCCCAGCCACTGTTTCCAGTCCATGTGTGGTTCATCACTACTTCTGAAGTACTGCCTGCAGTTTGATTTGCAGTTGTAATTGCAGGTGCTCCTAATGAGGCTAAAATATCTAGTTTGGCTAATGGACTGGCAGTATTTATACCTACATTTCCTGCTGTATCAATCGTCATGCGAGTAGAACCACCTACAGTAGTTGTGTCATCAATTTTGAATTTACCAGAATCAGAGTAGTCTATACCAAGACTCCAGTCTTTCTGAGTCAAGGTTGTGAAGGTAAGGTTGGGGTCTGCGTTGGTTGTATCTACACGGAGTGTAACATCGCTAGTACTTCCATTCAGATGGAATTTTCTAAGTGGATCAGTTGTACCAATACCGACGTTACCGACATCATTGATGTTTAGTCGGTCTGCGCCTGCCGTACTGTCATAAATTCTGAAGTTGGTGTTGGGAGTGCCACTACCAGCTAGTATAGTCCAGATGCGATCTGTTCCAGTCCAGGTGGTTTTGAGTGAAATAGCTGCATGCTCGTCATTTATTCCTGGCTCCACCAGCATCTGGCCTATCCATGGACTGCCTGCAGCGGGTGCTCCTGTTAAATGAAGTCTCGTGCTTACTGTGGTACTGCCAATACCTACGTTGCCTGTAGCATCAATGATGAATGGACTTCCGTCACCACTGGCGTCATCAACCCTCAAGGTAGTGGAGGTGTTACTACCATAGTTTTTGAGATAAAAAGCAGTTCCTGTGGAGGAAGTATAATTTTGAGTGGCATCAATAACGCTGGCAGTGTGAGTGAGGGTGCCAGCGGTTTGGGTCATGGTATCGGAGAGCGTCATCAATGCTCCAGAAACAGTATGAGTGTTGCCGGCTGTATTGAGGGTGAGTGCCCGAGAGATATCAAGGACATTGCCTGTGTGACCAATGCCGGTATTGGCGTTGTAGGTATGGGAGTAATCTACACGCACGATATCACCTGTAAAAGCAGTTCCACCAGAGGCACCTGTTTTTTGAATATTAAGCATTCTTCCACTAGAAAGAGTTGTTGTTGTGGAAGTTACGTTGAGGGCATTGTTGGTTGTGGCAAGTGCTGAAGGAATGTTGAGGTAGTCACTTGCGCCAAAGTCAACTCTTCCTGCAGCACCTCGGAAGATTTCAGTATCAACAGTTCCAGATGTGCCAAAGCCAATTCCGTTTGCGGCATCTGCGGCTGTACCATTAATCTCTAGGAGATGTACAGGGTTGGTGGTGCCAATACCAATGTTACCTGAGGTGTTGGAAACTGTCAGAGCGGTTGCCCAGGTATTGGCAGCACTCTTGTATTGGAGGCTTAATGGAGCACCAGCAGCAGGTCTGAGTATTGAGGCAGAGTTATTACCTAACGTCAAAGTTCCAGAAGCAGAGGCGGTACCACCTACATCGAGGGTAGCTTGTGGCATAGCAGTAGTACCAATAGCAGTATTGCCTGCAAAATAGTTAATATCATTTAGCTCAAATTGGTAGATGCCATATGCACCGGTAACGCCACCCACTTTTTGTGAATTGATGAATATGCCATACTGATTACTAATGGTGCCAGCAGTAACTGTAGGACTATCTACGTATAATCCAGCTGATGCACCTACTGTTCCACCCGCATTATTTAATCTTTGAGCACTGTATAGACCGATTAAAGAACCAAGACTTCCTGATCCTGTCGACGCTGCAACACTTGATACACCTATCACGCCACCCGTTGATGAATTTGAGGCAGTTCCCTTTACGCCATAGACAGTACTTGCGCTACTAAAACTGGCAGCACCCGTATCATAGCTAATGACATAACTTCCAAATGCTTCAGTAGCACCATTCAAACGAAGCCTACCATTGGTATCAACCACAAACTTATCACCATTACCCACCGTTAGTAACCCGGTTGGGGTAGCATCACCGATACCGACGTTGGTGCCATCATCATAGGTTGCTCCAATACCAATACCACTCGTACTGGTCCAGCGAGCTAAATAGTTAGTAGTCCCTGTCCCTGTCACAAAACTACCTGAACAAGTGCTCAACACCCCATTGGCATCAGCACAAACGTTGTTGGCTGCAGCTCCACCAAAGGTACGCACGCGCATAGTGCCATTTACATCAAGAGTGTTACTTGGAGTTGTAGTACCAATACCTACGTTACCAAGTTCTGTGAAAGTAGCTATTGCTGCAGTATCATCTTTCCAGATTTCGAAATTACCACCTGCAGGTGCCTGGGCATATCCAATAGTTGATGAGTACTGACCAAATATTGGTCCAGTAGGATTCAGTGTATAGGAAGAGCCATTTACGAGTAATCTGCCTCCATTGATATGAAGTTTTTCAGTAGGGTTAGTAGTGCCAATACCGACGTTACCCCCAGATTTTATGTACAGTTGATCTACATTAGCATTTGAACCCAGCGAAAGATCCTGTCCAGATTGACCATATATTTGAGCAACATTTGTATTCCATGATAATTTTCCAGAATCAGCCGAAGCCCCCCAGACCAACGTGCCATCTGCCTGCGCATAAAACTTTGTAAGACCACCTCTAACAAGCCGAATTCCATCGCTTGCAGACGTAGTAACTACATCTAACTTTGTACCAGGCGCCGTCGTCCCAATACCGACGTTGCCGGCACTGGTAATTCTCATCCATTCATTTATCCCTTGAACCGTTGTAGCGCCTGCGGTAGTATCATTACTCGTATAAAACGCAAGTTGTGAGTTCCAATTACCGGAACTAGCGTTTCTTATTGCACTGATTCCGGCGATATACCCTTTGTTGGGACCTTCACTAAAGGCCAAATCTACAGTTCTTGCTGTAGCAGAATACCCTGATGCTGTTCTACCAATTTCCAATCCCACAACATTAGTTGCATCTGATACAAAATTAATATGAGTTTTTGCAGTCGGCGCTGTCGTCCCGATTCCGACGTTACCGTTGTCACCATCTATGATCATCGTCATATTCTTAGTCACTACATTTCCAGCCGTCACTGATTCTGTTTTGTTGTAGAACTTGATATCTCCAGCAGACATCAGTATGGCACTATGACCATAACTAGCATGCGTATTTCTGTAGAGAAGTTGATCACCAACTGTGTTCACTGTATCTGCATAGACATTGTTACCAATTAAAGTCGATCGACTACTGTAGGTTTCTCCGAATGCACTGTAGTTGCCTGCGGTATAGTTGCCAATACCAGATGTTGTATTACGTGCAGCTGCTTGGATTTGGGAGGTGGCATTGCCACGTACATCTAAGGTAAATCCAGGTGTGGTTGTCCCAATACCAATGTTGCCTGATGAGTCAATACGGAATCTTTCTGATCCTGAAGTTTGAATGCCTAAAATATTTCCACCAGGAGAATAAATACCTGTATCTTCATCTCCCGAAAATGAATAGGATGGATCTCCTGAAGATCCGAGTGTATTCAAAATCTGCGAAGTTCCAGAGCCTATAAGCATACCACTTGCATCTAATGTCCATCTAGCCGAACCACCTGTTGCAAGTCCAATAGCATTTGCAGCGACTCTATATAAACCGGTGTCAACATCAGCTCCAAATGTTAAGCTTGGCGCTGAAGCAGATCCATCTCCAATTTCTACAGATCCATTAACATCCAAAGCTGAGCTTGGCGCCGTCGTGCCAATACCAATGTTGCCTGAGGTATTGGAAACTGTCAGAGCGGTTGCCCAGGTATTGGCAGCACTTTTGTATTGGAGGCTTAATGGAGCACCAGCAGCAGGTCTGAGTACTGAGGCAGAGTTATCACCTAACGTCAAAGTACCAGAAGCAGAGGCGGTACCGACTACGTCTAGTTTAGCTTGTGTGATAGTAGTACCAATACCGACGTTGGCACCAGCAGTGGTTTGGAGGAGGAGGTTGCTGGTGCTATTTGATTGAATGAGGAGTGCTCCGGTAGAGTCGCTGATAGCATGAGCGACATTACCAATTTTAGTAATATTGCCAGTGGAGTTAACAGTGAAGTTGGAGGTAGCACCAACTGCTAGGAGTGCACTAGGGTTGGTGGTGCCAATACCAATGTTGCCTGAGGTATTGGAAACTGTCAGAGCGGTTGCCCAGGTATTAGCAGCACTTTTGTATTGGAGGCTTAATGGAGCACCAGCAGCAGGTCTGAGTACTGAGGCAGAGTTATCACCTAACGTCAAAGTACCAGAAGCAGAGGCGGTACCGGCAACATCAAGGAGAGCTAAAGGAGCAGTAGTACCTATACCTAGATTACCAGTAGAAGTAATATAGGTTTTTATAGTTGGGGTGACAATATTAGTAATGCCAGCTTCAGAGGTGATAGTGGCAATACTCCAGCCAGCTCCCCAGCCAGTGATATTACTATGGCCAGCTATAAACTCAGAAACGGTGATCTTTGGATAGTTCCAGACGGTACTAGTATCTCCCAACAGAACAATATTGTTGGTGCCATCATGAGCTAACCGTACTTGAGTGAATGGAGCTGAACCTCTGATTTCAGCAGTATGGTTAATCCAGCTTGGACCACCACTAAAGTTATAACCTGAGATAATCACTTCCCAGGCACCACCACCACTACTATAGTTATATCCTTGGATGCGCATCTGCATCATGGTGCTAGACCAAGTTTTAGGCATCGTAATCTTCATAGTGCCAGTATCAGATGAAACAGAATTGTTGTAATGGGCTACATTGTTATAGTAACGAACACTGTTAGAGCTGAAAGCTTGAGAACCATTCACAATCTCAAATCTGGTATCTGGACTAGTGGTTCCAATACCAATATTAGTGCCGTTGTCATAGATGACACCTGTGCCCAAGGTATCAGCATCAGTCCAGCGAGCCAAGTAGTTGGTTGTACCAGAACCATCAATGATACCGCCGCCGCCACCAGTACAGGAACTAATCACGCCAGTACCACTCACACAGAGTAAGGTAGGTTGAGCAGAGCCAAGAGTTCGGACTCGAGCAGTACCATTTACATCGAGCGTGTTACTTGGAGTTGTAGTACCAATACCGACGTTGCCTGAAAAGTATCCTTGTCCTGTATTTGATATAAAAAAGTCCGCGGTGGTATCGCCACCGTACCAGGTTAAAGATGCAGTAGAGCTATTGTTATAGTTAAAAGACATACCGTTTGCACGAAAGTCTAGACCACCGGAATCAGTATTTATCATTTGGATATCAGTACCGTTTTCCCGCAAATACTTAGTTGTGCCGGTTCCTAGATAGAGGGTGGAGCTTATACGGACTGTTCCAGTTACATCTAGTTTCATGGCAGGCGCCGTCGTGCCGATGCCTGTATTACCGTTTTGTAATACGGTCAATGCAGGTGTAGTAAAAGTCGAACCACCTACCGTAGTTGATGGTGTAATCTCGAAAGCGTTGTTTATATTATATTGTGATCCAGCTAGCCAGTTGTATTTAGTTGGTGTCCCTCCATCAGCAAAAACAATTGAAGAACCACTGCCCGGAGACGGTGCTTTTAAAACAATAGTTTGTGCGCCACTTCCAACCACTTCTAAGCGACTATTTGGTGCAGTTGTCCCAATACCGACGTTGCCGCTTGCATTGATTACCATTCTGTCATCAGTGCCGCCTGTGCCAAAACCTAATCCAACACCACTTGCGCCAGTGAATTTTGCTCTTGCAACTCCACCATCATAGAATAATCTTATTCTTTCATTTGCATCCGAGGTTGAATTACCGATGGTGAAAGTCTTTGAATCAAAGGCAGCATTTGTGCTGACATCTAGTTTTGCTACTGGGCTTGTAGTACCGATTCCGACGTTGCCAGAGGCATCAATCCTCATTTTCTCAGAACCACCTGGTTCAAAGGTGAGGAGACTATTACGCAATCCAATTACATTGCCGGTACCAGATGCATTTGAAAGTAGAAAATCAGCACTTCCAGACGGAGTTACAGAAAAATAATCTTGCCCATCCAAGCCTCGTGGTAAATAAAAGCCTGTAGTTGCGCGAATGGCGCCAGCTACATCTAGTTTTGTGCTTGGGGCGGTGGTGCCGATGCCGACGTTGCCGCTTGAAGCTGCTATTGTAAACCTTGCTGTGCCAGATTCTTGAATATCAAATCTTCCGCTTGAAGCTGGAATCGCTAAATCCCAGTTGTTTTGTCCGGTTTGAGTTAATCTTAATTTTGAGGCCGTTCCACTAGGAGTAATGATTTCTTGTGTTCCGCCATTGACTACAAATTTTACTAAAGGCGCTGTTGTCCCAATACCGACGTTGCCACCATTTGGATTAATCAAAAGAGAACGTGTTGTATAGCTTGTGCCTGGATCTAACGACTGTATGTAGGCTACGTCATTTGTAGCATCGGCTCCAAGGAGTATCCCCGTGTCTTGTGTGCCATCTTCAATACGAAGCCCTGCACTGTCTTCAGAATTCCATATTGAAGATTTACCAATGCTCACCTGTGCATTACTTCCTGAAACCGCATTTCCAAAGCGCGCTTGACCATTGACGTCGAGTTTGTAAGCAGGAGCAGTAGAACCAATACCCACATTTCCTCCATTAGGGTTGAGCAAGAGTGGATAGTTTGTGGCTAGGTTTGAAGTATCAGTTGACTGAATCCAACTACCCCAAGGGGATGCATTGGCTGAACCGATATCAAGTGTATTGTTGTTTGTTGCACCTTTGAAACGAGCAACACCTGTTTGTGCTGTGCCGGAACTGGCTGGGTAGCCATTAGCGCCAATTGTAGTAAGTTTGAGTGGAGCAGTTGTAGTTCCAATACCGACATTTCCAGATGTTGTTGCAAAGAACGCATCAGTAGTGGTCCGTGCATTCCCTGTAACATCTAGAGTGTAACTAGCATCACCCGTACCTAATGCAAGGCCTGTACTGGTGAGAGACATTGCTTGAGTGCCTGTCGTTGTAGAAGTGCCACCTATTCTCCAGCGGTGACGAGTGGCAGACCAATTTGTAAGAGTACTAGATTCGATACCAGTGCCATAAGTATTAGAGAACCAGTAAACCTTATCCTCAGAGTTATCTGCAAAGTCAATTTGATCAGCTCCACCTAAAAGGATGTCACCATTAAAGCTAGCAGCAGTAGTAGTGTCACCAGGCTCGACGTAGTACGTACTATCATCAATATCTAAGAAACGGCGGCTATAGGTATAACCAGCTAATGTTCCACTGACTGCATTTTGTCCTTGAACTCTAAAGTCAGCAGAAGCTGTGGAGTTGCCACCAATTACCAAATCAGCCACACCAGCATACTCATTACGAGGATGAAGGACGTTGGCAGTGTTATCCCACCAGCCAGTATCGTAGACAGTATCTGGATTTGCCCAAGCAGTGCCGGTTACTGTACTAGTCAAGATTTGACCAAGAGCACCAGGAGTATCTCCGGAGTCACGGAATGCTCCAGACAACCGCATATTACCAGCTACGTGCAAAAGTTGTGATGGGTTAGTAGTGCCGATCCCTAAGTTACCAGTGGTATCAAGGTACAGCTCATCTGTGCCTGCAGTTAGTAATCCCATCGGGGCCGTGGCACGGACAGTGCCTGCGCCAGCTGACAAGGTACCACTGTATAAATTCCCTCTGGCATACCCGCCATCATACTGCATAGACATCGAGAGTCCGCTCGTTATAGCTTGGGTAAAGTAGACTTCTAGAAAAGCATTGGTCCCATCATCAGTGACTCGAGCTTGATTCCAGTAGGCACTGCCATTTTCTGAGATGACCGTAATCCCAGCTGCAGTACCCCAGTCATGCCACCATCGAATAGTACTGCTATAGGTGGTATAACTGCCACCCGTGGTGTAGAGGGTGACTGTCTGCTGACCTCTTCCAGCGCTGCCATCGATATGCGCTACTCTGTACCAGCCGGCACCTGAGACGGTCACGCTATTCACATTTTGTTCTTTCTGAGCTGTTAATTGGGAAGCATCATAGACGGTTGTTGCACCCAGGTAGGCATTGCTGGAAGTCCGGATGCTGCCAGTCACATCTACCGGATAGGACGATGTGGGATTTGCCCCACCTACTCCAAGATAGCGCGTTTTTGCATCACCGTTGACATCACCTGCGTAGTAGGTAGTGCCGTTGCCAGTATAGATGTAGCGTGATGTATAAATGTCCCGCCACTTCAAACTGGAAGAGCCGAGGTCGTAGGTGTCTGAGGTTTGAGGTCCAATATTGCCTGCAACTTGCAGTTTAAAACTACTCGGAGCGGTGGTGCCGATTCCGACATTACCAGAGGTATTTGAGAGTGTGATTCCACTCGTCCAGGTGTTGGCAGCACTCTTATAGTTGAAAGTAAGATTTGCGCCAGCTGCAGGTTGGATGACAGAAGCTGAGTTATTACCGACACTGACAGTACCAGATACAGAAGCAGTCCCAGCTACGTCGAGTGTAGTCTGTGGCGAGGTACTACCAATCCCGACATTACCATTATTGGCGACAAAAAGTCTTGAGGTAAGACTGGCATCACCACCGACTGAGGTGCGGAGGTTGAAGGTGCCACCATTGAGGATGTTGTAAGTAGTGGCCGG
>JBILVZ010000046.1:0-4402 GCA_044370175.1 Methylococcaceae bacterium | reverse complement strand
TATTAACAACAGCTTTCCGAAATGTATGTGCGATTAACATAGCAGTTCATATTTACAAGTTTGCTATACAATCGCAATATACTCTCCAACAGGTGTTCCACCCACCGACCAAGTGGCTCACAAATTCAAGTTTCCTCTGGAGATTTCTCAAACTTTTCCCAACGTATTATTTGACTCAATTTCATGCCTGGACTGGGTTCCAGAACCAAGTGGCAAGATTAAAAACACTATGACCATACCATTTATTTGGTGACAATCAGCACTATGCTTCATGTTACAACTAACTCCTAATTTCTCTATTAACTAGTAATAAATCTTCGACTCATCACCCCAAAACTCTTTAAAAACTCTTTGTGGATCATCTAGGTACCGAGTGTTAATAATTTCAGACTGAAAAACTAAATTTCTCAATTCTGCTCGACTACCAATAAAAATCCCCGATCTACCCTTCAGAAACATAGAGTAAGTAGGATCTATAATTAAATCTTTATGTGAGTTTTCTTTATCAGGAATTATCAGGTAATAGTGTGGGCTATAACTTTCTATTGCATGCGCAGACTTAACAGGCAAATCTTATTTGATTAAATTCAAAAACATATTAGAGTATGTTGTACACATGGTGAGAACTGAGCCATTTTCAATATTGATTCTAACCGATGGGCGTATACTGCCCCAGGCAGCACCAACAATACCCTTAAGTAGTGGAATATCATATTTGGGATTTCCAGTTAACGAATGCAGGGTTGTAAAGCTAGATGGTCTACTTTCTAGTTGCGGATCAAGTGACGATTGCATGAAGGTAACTACGTGTGAAGGTAGAGCAACTTTATACATTCGCAAATATATTGGTAAAAGTGTTTGTAAGTTGGCATTTGCTATAACCATATAATCTGGCAGTGACAAACCGTCTTGTTCCAAGAATTTTTTTATAATTTCTGAGGATTCAATATCCTGGAGATTACTGCTTAATAGTGGCTTTACACTGCTAATATTTTCCTGAATTATCTTTAATTCAGTCTCACTAAGCTCAGGTGACTGCCGCCAGCTTAAATCTCCCAAGATATAATCAACCATTACATGAGTCCATAAGGTAATTTCTGCTTTATTGAACAAATCTGTCCTACTATCTAAATTAGCTCCTGGTTGCAGTCTCATCCAGGGATCAGTTGCTTGATATAATAATAAAGCTTTTTCTTCTTGTTGTTCTGTAGCTGTTCCTAATTGCAATCCAAATTCGAAATCCACAAGGCTTGCTCGTATGGTACCTGCAGGCCGACTAATCATGTATGTTCCTTGATTTACGTCTGTAATAGCAACATTCTGATCTAAAATCATATGATGTGAAGCACTAGTAGCATAGATTACTTCTAATTCATCATTTGGCAATCCTTGTGAATAGTCATGCTTATCTAATGATCTACCCTCAACAGAGGTTAGTACTAGTCGTGCTTTTCTATTATCGTTAGACCGTCTAAATCTAATAACTTCTGGAACTACTCCTGTTAATTTTAATTTTCTGAGTAACTGAGCCTCATGCTCAAGCGCATGTATATTCGTTGGATCTGCCAAAACCAATGAGGATCTCTTCATAAAGTAATGTCTATTGTGATCTTTATGATATTCAATTATTTCTTTTTCACGAGCTGATTGAGTAAATCCAGTATGATTTGTTCTTTCCCAGCCTAGAATTTTACGGTTTTTTTCTAACATAGAAATGTAACTTTACAGCGTTGTATTAAGATCATCGATTTTTTGAATAATCCTAGTGATTGAGGGTTGCATTGGTAGCAGCTCATTTCCATCCCAAATACCTTCATTGCCTTGGACATCTCTCCAAACATCCCAATTAAATAGACGTAGTCCACTAGAGTTTGCTTCAATCGTACAATATTCGATAAAAGGATCTACTACTATATCTCTAGTACCTATAGAAATACCTGGAAATTCATTCCTAAGTTCCTGAATCAATCCACCCATGCCAGAATCTGTCTCATCATCAAAAAATGATTCTGTAGAGGTTACAATAACAGCGTGACTATTTTGAAGTTTTAAGAGATTACTCTGATCTTGAGATCGCATTGATTCTGCAAAATATCTTAAAGAAGATTGTTTGGGAAATAAATGCACACCACCTATTAATTTTCTATCAACATAAAAAAATATACCTTTGCAATTTCTTGTTCCCTGAATAGCTAGTGGGGTAGGGTCCCTATCGATAGCATGAAATGTATCATAATCACTGATACAATTTGTATGTTGACTACCTCGCTCAGTGGTAGTTGCTACTCGTTTGTCTTTGACTGTAAACTCATAATTTGCACCAGTAAAGAAAGTAGAATGTTCCATTTGAAACATTTTATATGAGAAGCATCTAAAGCTCAATGTATGAGCTTTCCACATCCTTTTCAACTACCTCCAAATTATGTATGAAGTCCATATCCACAAGTTTACTATATAATTGGATTATACTCTCCAAAATGTGTTCCACCCACCGACCAAGTGGCTCACAAATTTTGATTTCCTCTGGAGATTTAATACTCTTTCCCACAGTTTTCATTTTGTTCAGTTTTTCTGCCTGGAGTGGGTTTGAGATCCAAGTAGCGGTAACATTTTTTTCTGTAAAGATGCTATCATTAAACACAACTAAATCTAAGAAATTATATGATTGAAGCGAATTACACTCAGCAACAACCTAATTCATATATTCAGGAATCTATTACCGATACTCAAACAAATGCAGAGGTTTCTCAAAACATGGTTTTTAATCTAAGACAAGATGATAGCAGGAGTAAATTTTTTAAAGTATTAATTTTAGTTGTTGTTATACTTATTCTGGCAGTAGGCATAGGTACTGCATTCCGAGTTTTACAAGGAAAAACTACAAATAAATCAGTGCCTTCAAATCTTGTTGCTAGTTCTTCTGAGAATCTGACTACTCCAACCGAAGAATTACAATTTGCTCGAAATGAAGCTACTAAAATATTTCTTGCTGCAGAGATGTATAAGCAGAGCGAAAAGGGAAATGGAAAGTATCCAGCAACTATTAACCTGCTGAAAGAAGCTCAACTCATTGAAGATGTCACTCTACCTCAAAGTGTGAGTTACACTTACGCAGCAACAAACGAAGGAGCAGATTGTAAATTACAGTTCATTTTTTCAAATGGTAAACAAACAACTAATACTTGCAGTACTGCCACTAACTTAGAAGCAGAAGATGGTGTTTTTAAAAAAACAGCACAAGAAATTCAAGCAGATCAGCAAGTAGACAAGAAACTGCCGTACGTTGCTGCAGCTCGAGATGTTGAAATGGTTTTTAGCGCGGTTTCTCGTTTCAGGGCATTTAATAATACGAACCCTGAAAACCTTCAAACTTTAATTGACTCTGGAGAGCTGCTGAGTACCTTTCCAACAAAAGAAAGAAAAGGGTATAGCATTGAATATTCAGCTGTGACAAAAGAAAACACACAAATGATTGTAAGATTTGAAAATGGGCAGATTATAACGGCAAAATATGATGATCCCAGTTGGCATGAGCAATTCGTTGAAAATTATCCAAATAAATAACGATGATTAACTGTTTACGCCCATATCCAAAAGCTTACTACACAATTGGATTATGCTATCCAGCAGGTGTTCCACCCACTGACCATCTAGCTCACAGATTCAATTTTACCCTGGGGATTATTCAAATTTATTCCCATATATAGCTCTAGTCAATTTTTTTACCTGGATTGGGTTCCAGAACCAGGTTGTTATATGCTTACATTTGCTAAAATTTAGCCTAGTGTCTACAATCATCATTATGAAACAAGCTTTAGAAATAAATATTCCCATTGATAAATCGGCTCAAGCTAGCAAAGCCGAAGTAATCTCCACTTGCAATATAAAGAATATATTACTAATTGCTTTAAGTATGATAGTAATTGTAATTACTGGTTTTGCCTATAATTTTTATGTAAAAAATGCACAAGTATCACTGACACCACAACAGCCTAACAGTGATACAACACTTAATGACCAACTGGGTAAATCCTGTATTGCTCAACTAGAAGCAGAGGGATATGAAATTTCAAGATTAGAAACATCAGGGCAAGCTATTACAAATATAAATGGAGATCTAGTCTCTCAATATACGAAAATTATTATAGCTAGTTTACATAAAGCATCCAATAATCGCGCCTTGTATGTGTTTGCTTGTGAACAGGTCGTGAATGGTGAAACACTCGCCACAGAAAAAGAAACTCTTTCTGAAAAGCCAGTTCTAACTGCTGATGCACAAATTACCAGTATTCTAGATATCCAGCAGATTGAAGGCACTGTGTTAATCGCACATACATTTCGGAAAGCTGTTGTTAATAAATTGCATTGGGGACAGATATCCCAGTGATGCATGTGGACGTTT
>JBILVZ010000031.1:0-13850 GCA_044370175.1 Methylococcaceae bacterium | reverse complement strand
ATATAATCATACTCCATAGCATCTTTGAATGATTCCTGAGCATTGACCCAGTCTTTGAGCGCATCAAAGTCTGCTTTGGCCGCGCGAAACTAGCTAATTTTTTTTGCTATTGCCAATGCCCAAGCATCTTGATGGTGTGGGTCAAACTGCTCGAGTTGCGTGAGTTGCTGAAAGACAACACCATAGGGAGATATTTCGAGGTTCTTCATTTGTGGTAATTTGGGCGAAACGAGGTGAAAAGTGCAACTGCTTGTTTTGCTCGATGAGAGAAATCAGCGTTATTTGCCGTTTAGAAGCTTCATAATTTAAAGATCCCGATGGACATTTGTGGGAGTTACAGCAGTGGCTTACTGTTTAGCTTTTGGTGGAGGAGTATAATTACCAAATCCCAGTGTTTGCTGGATTTCGTCGTCAGTTTTACCGTCTTCAACTAGTTCTCTGATTAATTTTTCAAATTGTATACGCTGTCTATTCTGTTCTGCATCTGCACCACCGTCGTAGCTTTCTGGCATCTTGCCACCTTGTGGCTGTATTAAGCCAGCAGTTTGTAGCGTTTCCTGAATAGTTTCTAAAGCTTCTCCAGCAGCAAGAAGTTCTTGAATAAAATCTTGCACAGTCTCATCCAACTTTGCATAACGCTCCATAACTGCTTCATACGGGTTACGCTCCACCTGATTAAACTGAGTAATAGAATCACTATTGTGACCTTGAGAATTAAGTCTACTCTGTATAAATCCAAGTAATTTTTTTTCTGTATTCATATGTATTTGATGTGTATTATACCACAACACACACATTTTCACAACTTTCTGCTTTACAAATCAGCCGCTTTGCTATATACCATCTCTTAGAGTTTTGTTATAGGAAAGGACTCTATGAACATTCTCCAAAAATTCAGCGTAACAAGTATCACCCTTGCTGCTGTTTTAGCAATCTCTGTCACCCCTGTAGCTGCAGAAAGTATGCAACAACAGCGCCAAAGTGTTTCCTCAGAGACTTCTTTTACTACCACTTGTAGTGGCAACAACTGCGCTGGCAAACATGAGTTTAAGTCAAGTACTTCAGTCAAACAGGAGCAAAGACAAGGTAGTGGAGCAGGAATGCATGGTTGGTCAGAGTGGGGTACTGGGGACAACAACGGTTGGGGTAGCTGGGATGACGAAGATACAGTTGCTACTGATGGTGAAGTGAAACTTACTTGGGGTTTGCGTGATGGCACCTGCCACATTCAGTACCGTAGGGTAGGGCAGACTGGTTGGCCACATGCTACTGCAACAAGCTGCAATAACGGCGAAGTAACCATTGGCGGTCTTGAAGAAGGCAAAAACTATCAGTTTAAAATCAAGAAAAACGATGGCCACTGGTCTCGACCACTGACACGCCGAGCACAGTGATTGAAGAAGTAGCTGGCTAGTAGATCACTTTCTCTAGACCGTTCTCTGTGACAAAAAAAGCTTCATCTTCGTTGGCAGAAACGAGTGCAGCATCAAATCTATGTAGCTCTGTTTTTCCTCTTGGTGTAGAAAACGTGTAAATATCGTTATATCCATTGCAGGTATTTAAACTTGGTCTATAACAATTATGTGTTGTTGTAATGGACAGTTCAGGGGTTATATACAGGTTTCGACTATCAGTTTCGTACGAGCGTGAATCATAGATAATATCTCTTTCAAATCGAGGATATAGGCCTGGGGAGAGTTCATCTAAGAAGCTATAGGAAGAGTATATTGTATCTATTGAAAAATTATGTTTACTCAGTGGAAAACGATAAAAATAGTAACTCCAATTTTTGCCTAGTATATCTAGAAACTCAAAGTCTGCGTCTTCTCTTTTTGCCCTAACTATCTTTCGCATATAGTCCTCATTATCTCCATTTAAATCTGTACGTATCATGAGATATGACTTGCTTTCATCAGGTTGTTCAGGGTTTACTAAAAATAGAAATGTTTTCTCATTGGTATATATTTTTGAAAAGGAATTCACTATGCAATCAAGTTCATCTTCTGACAATAATGCTCTGCCAGTTTTATACTCAGGTACTGATTCACCCAAGACATCTTCGCAGGTTATGCGAGCATGATAGCGATATGCTTCAGCATTAAGTCTAGAAGAATCAATCATAGTTAAAGCTGTTTTAAACTTTGCTTCATATGCATCAACTGCTACTACTTCACGCAGTTGCTCATTTTCAATTACAAACAATTTTCCATCTAAAACGAAGCGATGTGGCTCAAAGAATAATCGATCCAATCCACTAGCCGATAAGTCAGTTGAGTAGTACAGTATTTGTGGCTCGCTCCTATTTTTTGGTACTAAAATTATGATATTACGCTGTGCATCAAGCAAGATCATCTCACCGCTGCCTGTAATGTGAATTGATCCTTTGAATTGCGGAAATTCTCGTACTGCTAAGCTCGGAAACTGAATTAGTTTTGTGGTGTCCGTTTTTTCATCATAAAAGGCAGCGTAACTGCTTTCTAATCTAAAGGTTGGCGCTACAGCGTTAATAAATGTAGAAACAAGATTAGAGTCTGCAATAATTATCTCTGATTGAGCGGTACTATCAGGTAAAATATATGGTTGCTGTGACTTCCAATTGCCAAAAATAAGTATTCCAAGAATCAACAAAAAAGGTGATAGAAACGTAATTCCCAGAATAACAGCTAGTAATAGTAGTTTTTTTAGCATTTGAGTATTTTTATAAATACATTGTAGCACTCAAAAGTTTTACTAGTAGCAACTACAAAGCACTGTCTGCTATACAGTAACCATGCGTAATTGGTTTTTGCCAGCTTGCTACTTTATTTTTGCGCTCCTCAGTATTCAGACGCTTACTAGCGTTGCGCCACAGCTAGCTGATCGACAGCTTATTTTTTTCTTGATTGGGGGAGTCTTTTTATATCTTCAGTCGCGGGTCTCGTTTCTCCACCTCCTACAGTTACGCTGGCCACTCTATCTCGTTGGGATAGTTTTCCTCCTCATTCCACTCTTTCTTTTTGGCCCCACCCGCAACACCCACCGCTGGATTGATCTAGGGTTTTTTACGATCCAATCCTCCCAGATTGCACTGCCGCTCACCATTTGTAGTTTTTTGTCACTGCTCGCCACTGCACGGATCTATACCTGGGGACTACTCTTAAAGTTTTTTGTTGTACTGGCAGTTCCAGCCACACTTATCTTGATCGCACCAGACTTGGGCTCAATGTTGACCTATGTGCTACCAATTCTTGCACTACTTGTTTTGCTACCCTTTGGTTGGAAACATTTTCTACCACTCATTCTGGTGGCAATAGTAGGGAGCTACGGGGCCTGGCACTTTGTGCTTGAGGACTATCAAAAAGTGCGTTTTATGTCATTTTTAGAACCTGAGAGTGCAGATAACTACAATGCCCACCAGGCGCTGATTACGGTTGGATCGGGGCAGTGGATTGGGAGGGGGCTGGGGCAGGGAGTACAGTCACACCTGCGCTTTTTACCTGAGCGTCAAACTGACTTCATCTTTGCATCATTTGCTGAAGAATTTGGTTTTGTTGGCTGTTTAGTGCTGGCGGCTGCCTATACAGCTTTAATTACCTTTTTATTTATATATAGCCGTGCTGCAGAACGAGCAGAAGAAAAGCTCTTCTTATCAGTAGTGGCCATGGCATTTCTCTTGCAAGCATCTATCAATATCCACATGAACCTAGGGTTACTGCCGATTACAGGAGTAACGTTGCCCTTTATGTCCTATGGAGGCAGCTCCATACTCAGCCTTGCATTACTCCTTGGTATGGCTCAAAATATCATCCAGAACCTACCCTATAAATCGGCTCTACATATCACATAAAGACGTGCTATAATACCCTCTTGTTATGTCATACGCAATTATTCAAATCGCTGGAAAGCAATATAAAGTAGCTCCTCAAGATAAGCTCGTTATCGACCGACAGGAGACTGAGGCTGGAGACACGATCACGGTTACTGACGTTTTACTCGTTGGTGAAGGTGATGCAGTGAAAATTGGCGCTCCGCTCGTCAGTGGTGCAAAAGTTATATTAAAAGTCGAAGACCATCCAAGAGGCGATAAGATCCGTGTCTTCAAATATAAATCTAAATCACGGTACCGCAAAACCAGAGGTCACCGCCAACATCTCACCACTGTTACCGTGGAAAGCATTGCCGCTTAACCGGTATACTGTACCATACGCATGTCAGACACATATATTTTTTTGCTCGGCAATACGCCTGACCTTTCTCTTATAGAACTGCAAGCGATCTTGCCTGAGGCCCAGTTTATACCACTAAGTCAACACTTAGTTTCTGCTACCCTGACTGAAAAAGACTTTACACCAGAGCAGCTCATTGAAATACTCGGTGGTACTGTCAAGATTTTTAAACAGCTCAAGCTACTTGAGTTTGGTGCAGATTTTGACGCAATCAAACTTGAAATCAGTGAGTTCATTAGAGCCGAACATATCCGCGACTTTGCAGTAGCAGAGCTTGGTCGTGATCACCTGGAAGTTTTGGAAGCTGGTTCTATCAAGGCACAGCTCAAGCGCGATGGTATTGCCACTCGGTATATTGAAGGCTCTCGCCACGGTCTGTCCAGTGCCGTTCTGTCACATCAAAAAGTCACAGAAGTAGCAGTTATCCAAGCAGACCAGTATCTTGCACTCGCCCAAACGGTGGCCGTACAGGATATTGACCAATGGACCCTGCGTGACCGCATGAAGCCCTATGCTGATCGTAAAAAAGGTATGTTGCCACCAAAAGTAGCACGGATGATGGTCAACCTAGCTGTCGGACCTCACCCAGATAAAGAGAATATTTTACTTGACCCATTCTGTGGTACCGGCACTATTTTACTTGAAGGTTTGGAGCGACAGATCAGAGTTATCGGTAGTGACTTAGATGTAGAAGCCTCGACTGGTGCTCGGAGTAATATTGCCTGGTACCGTGAACAAATTATCGAGACTATCCCTGAAGCTACTGTTGTAAACCAAGATGCTACTCGCATCCTGCTGCCTAAAGGGCAAAAAATCCAATACATAGTGACTGAACCATTCTTGGGCAAACCACGTCCTCAGCCAGACCAACTCGCTAATATTTTTAAAGGTATTGAAAAGCTCTATCTAGGTGCATTTAAGCAGTGGCGCAGCATCTTAGCACCTGGGGCTACAATTGTTTGTGTGTTTCCTGCTGTACTAAAGGAACATACCCCTGGATACCCGACCGTTACCCTCAAAGCCTTAATTGACAAACTTACCCACTTTGGGTACACTACTACTTCTGAATGTGTCGTTTATCATCGCCCTCAGGCAGTGATTTCCAGACAAATTTATCAATTTATATATAAACCAGAATAATGTATGTCACACGTTAAAGCATCAGGTTCAGTCCGTCAACACCCACAAAGTAAACGCCATGGCAAACGCCTTGGTATTAAACTCTCTGGTGGCACAGTCGCCAAACCAGGTATGATCATCTTGCGCCAACGTGGAGAAAAATATAAAGCTGGCAAAAATGTCGGTATTGGCCGTGACCACACTATTTTCGCTATGGTAGCTGGTACCGTTGCTTTCGGCAAACGCCTTGGCCGAACCGTTGTTAACGTCATTTCTCAGTAAACATGCTACACTTTCTTCATGCAAGAAAATGAAGGAACAGAACAAGACCTTACATCCTATTCTAGTGGACGTGGTTCAAATTTTGACATTACAAATCCTCCGATCTCCCTGATTGAAGATAATGATACGCCGCTTAAGATTGAAGAACTTATTGCTGCCATACCAACTCAAGAAGTCCCTAGTGCCGCATTTAGCCAATTACTTGAGTATTTTCTAAGTCTCAAACCACCTTTTAACGACTTGAAAGGCAGTGAAAAAATAACCCATCTACTTGAACTTCTCAAGCATGCTGACAAAACCACTATCTTAGTCGAGAAGAGCAGTTCGATAACTAAGTTTGATATAGCAGAGACGCTCAGAAATCCTTGGCTTATGGTAGACTTACTTGTATCGTTTAGATAATCAGCTTGTAGACAAACAGCATCTAGATAATTAAATCAAAATAGTATACATTTCACAGTGTATGGCAAACCAAACAATTCAATCCCTAGCTGTTGAAGTACTCCAACCTAATCCGTTCCAACCGCGTGACAAAATCAAAAAAGAAGATATTCAGGAGTTGGCTGATTCCATCAAAATCTACGGGGTACTTGAGCCACTCGTTGTGGCCGAGACACCAGCAGGTTTCCAGATTATAGCTGGGGAACGCCGCTGGCGAGCAGCCCAACTTGCGGGTTTGACAGAAGTCCCAGCCATTATCAAAAAAACTACCCCAAAGGAAATGTTGGAGCTGGCGATCATAGAAAACGTTCAGCGCACCGACCTCGGGCCACTTGAGCGTGCCCAGGCATTTTATCAGTTGATGCGGGACTTTAATCTTGGAGTTGCTGATATTGCACAGCGCATTAGTAAATCACAGGCATACGTCAGCAACTGTTTAAAGCTCCTCAAGCTACCTGATGCTATCAAAGACGGCTTAGCAGGAGGGATGATTACCGAAGGACACGCTCGTGCCATTTTTGGCATTGATGAGCAGAGCTCAATGATTGGCATCTACAAGCAGATTTTGAAAGAAAATGCATCTGTGCGACGAGCAGAAGAGTTGGCACGCCAGTACAAGCAGCAGACCTCAACCTCACCAATGTATCGCCTGCGCCCAACCACCACCAAGGTTTCTGACCCAAAAATCAGGGAGTGGGAGAATCGTCTCAAAGAACTACTCACCACCAAGTCAGAAGTTAAGTTATCACGCTCTCAACGTAATACGCGTATCACTATCACTTTGGTTGGGGATCCTGAGGAAACTCAAAAAGACTTAGAGAAGTTTATCGCAATGACACAGCAAAAAGTGAGCTAACTAGTAGGTGGCGTGTTCAAGTACTTGAATAGACTGCATCGGCCAGTACCTAAAAAATGCGCGCCCAACAATATCATCTTTAGAAACAGGACCCCAAGCGCGTGAATCACTCGAATGCATACGATTATCACCAACCACGAAGTACTGATCTGGGCCGAGGGTAATGGAACGGTCGCGGGTAAAGTTGCCAGGCAGTGTTTGATTACCTGAATCAACATACGGTTCACTCAGCTTACTACCATTGACATACACACTGCTATCTTTAATTTCAACGGTATCACCAGGCAAACCAATCATTCGTTTAATAAAGTCGCAACCAGTTCCCGTTGGGCAGTTGGCAGCTTCAGGCGCATGAACAACAACAATATCACCTCGCTGAGGCTCACCTGTGCGATAACTAATTTTGTCTGTTAAGACGTAGTCTTTATTCATCAGGGTTGACTCCATCGACTGTCCACTGACTTGATGGGGTTGCATAAAAAAGAGGTAAATAACCAAAAAGATCGAGATACCAATAACCAGTGTCTCAACAAGATCTAAAAAAAGTGCACTGACTGACTTAATAACAATTCCTATCATAACGCCTTAGTATGCAGTTTACCCCTTTGTGTTTCAAGATCTAAAACGCAATAATACTACCATGGGTTACACAAAGCAAACAATTGCTGGGTTTACTTGGCATACTGCCCTGATTGTGGGAATAACGATAGTAACTGGCCTTAAGCTGATGGTGCTGGCCCGCCTTCTCATGCCTCATGACTTTGGACTCTACTCACTGGTCGTGATCGTACTCGGTCTCACTGAAGCCTTGACTCAAACCGGCATAAATATCACAATCATCCAGTCAAAACAGAGTATTGATTACTTTATAAATACAGCTTGGGTCATCTCTATTGCGAGAGGCTTTTGTATTGCAATCCTAATGAGTATTGCTGGCGTTGGCATGGCATACCTGTATGCAGAGCCAAGTCTGCAGTTTTGGATAGTGCTGGCTGCAATCGTACCGATCATCAAGGGGTTTATCAATCCTGCGGTCATTACATTCCATAAGGAGCTACAGTTTTTTCGCGATAGTGTATATCGCTTTTCACTTGTTGTCGTAGAAGCGCTCGTTACGTGTGCTGTCGCTGTTTTTACCCAGTCGGTAACTGCTTTTATTGCAGGAATCATCGTATCAGCGATCTTTGAAGTAACTATCTCGTTCCTTTTCTTGCGAACAAGACCTCGCTTTGAGTGGATACCCAACAGAGCTACCCAGATTTTTGCCAATGCGAAAGGTTTGAGTTTAGCTGCGGTACTCTCTTATTTACAAGACAATGCTGATAACTTCTTAATTGGTAAACTGCTTGGGGTTAGTACATTGGGTTTGTATCAAAATGGCTATGCACTCAGCCATAAACCTGTCTTTGGGGTTTCTCAAGCCATGTCACATAGTACCATGCCGATTTTTTCTCGATTAGCTGGCAGTGGAGAGCGACTGCAGCGTGCATTTTACCGCGCTACTTTTGGACTGACTGCACTGTTGTTCTGTATTGCGCTACCCACACTATTTTTCCCTGAGTTTATCATCAAACTACTGCTGGGTGAGAATTGGTTGGGGCTCGTGCCAGCTGTACCATGGCTCGTGGCAGGAGCTGTCCTAGCAGGAGTTGCCAACCAAGGGTACACACTCTTGGTATCACTTAAAGAGTACTTTACAATGAATCTACACCGTGCCCTGGTAATTAGTGTCTTTATTATTTTGTTATTTGCGCAAGGCGCAGCGGCGGGTCTTGTTGGAGCAGCTATGGCAGTGTTTTTTGCACGACTACTTTGTCTGCCATTCTTGGGCTGGTATGTAATAAAAAAACTGCGTGTATGAAAAAACTACCACTGACTATTATTATTTTGACTAATCGGGTAGATGAACGCTTTACCAAAGCACTCGAGAGTAGTCAGTTTGCATCTGATGTTTTAGTTGTGACCGATGGGGTAGAAGCAGCAGTGGCGCCACTGCGTACTCAGTATACCTTCCAGATTGTCCCACTAGATGAGCCACTTACTGATTTTTCTAAGGTACGCAATGCAGCACTTCGCTACGCTCAGGAAGATTGGGTGTTTTTTTTGGATAGTGATGAAGTGATTAGCCCACAGTCAATCTCAGAGATCACACGTTTGATCACAACACCCAGTGCCGCAGGTTATGGAGTACTCAGATCAGATATTTTTTTAGGAAAAGAGCTAGAGTATGGAGAAGCAGGCAATCAGCAACTAGTCCGACTCGGTAAAAAGGAAGCACTCAAGTTTTCAGGCATGGTACATGAAGTAGCTGATGTAGCAGGACTGGTTAGAGCAAGCTCGGTAAAAATCTTGCATTATTCACATCCTTCTATTAGCGAGTTTATTACAAAAGTGGCAAGGTATGCAGAGCAAGTGGCAACAGAGCGAGCGAGGCAACCTATTTCTTTTGGCAAGTTGGTAGCTGAGTTATTATTCTATCCACCAGCTAAGTTTCTGCATGGACTGCTACTGCGTGGTGGAATTGCTGATGGCTGGCAAGGGGTGGTTTATGCAGCTTGTATGAGCCTGCACTCACTACTAGTGAGAATTTATTTGTATGAAAAGATTTTTCTCAAAAATAAGTGAGGCACTTTCACCAGGAAAAACAGTGACTTGGTACCAATTTTTTGGGCTCCTGCTGTGTTATGGTGTCTTTTTGACCTTCCCGCTTGGGCAACTAGTGCGAGTGGGATTAGGTGGCGGCGGATCACTGTATCTACATGAGTTTTTTCTTATACCAGCAGCATTTTTGCTTGCCCCGCAGGCTATCGAAAAAATACAAGAGCTCATGTCGAAGAGGTGGGTGGGTTGGCTTGCAGGCGCCTGGATCTTGCTAGGCATGGCAGTTGCTTTCAGTACGAACCCTTCATTTGTACCGTTTCTCTATCTACTCAGACTTGGTATCTATGTATTTTTTATCCTGGGTGTTGGTGCACTTTTTGCTCAAAAGCAACGTGCAGTACGCACCTGGCTTGTTCTGATTGGCTGTTGGTACTGGTGGTTGGCACTTGTGCAGTATGTTTTACTGCCCGACACACGATTTCTCTGGCTTTATGGATGGGATGATCATTATTACCGCATGATTGGCACACTCTTTGATCCTGGGCTGACTGGCATACTAGTACTCCTAACGGCTCTTGCTATCTACTTGCAGTTTGGTTTTCTCAAGACTGGCAAAGTTATTACCGCAGTTTTATTGCTGAGCATCATTTTTACCTACTCCCGTGCCAGTTTTATTGCTTCGGGAGTGGCAGTCTTAGCGCTTATTTTAAGCAACTTTACCGACCACAGCTTCGGTAAAAATGCAATAAAAAATAGCATTCTTGGAGTGGCAGGAGTACTCTTGATTTTTTCCATATATGCGGTTATACCCAAACCTGGTGGAGAAGGAGTTAACTTACTACGCACCAGCACTATTACTGCTAGACTCCAGAGTGCAACCAGTTCGATAACCACCATGCAACCGCTTGATTGGGTGTTGGGGAAAGGACTTTTTTCACCACAGACCAAGCTCCATCAAGAGGGCGTCGATACTCAAACAGCTCAAACACTGGTAAACAGAGCAGTAGTACCTGACAATATTTTTATTTTACTCATTACACAAACGGGAAGTATTGGATTCCTCTGTGGCGCATACGGTTTGATTGCAGGCTTGAGGAGACTTTGGAAGCTGCAGCCTGTACTTGCTGTGGCGCTACTTGCAGTACTTATTCAAAGTCAATTTAATAATACCCTCTTACATCCCTATATAGTTTTATATTTTGGGTTGCTGCTAGTGAGTTATTTACGCTTTACAGTACGAACAAGTTCAACTTGATTACCTGCTTGATCAACGGCTCTGACGGTAAACTTATTTTCTCCCTGATTAAGTGAAAGAGTGGTTGAAAAACTACCATCAGCCTTGGGCAAGAAGAAGCGATCATTGAGATAAATCTTTGTGTTTGGTTCAGATTTTCCAGCCACTGTCACGGTACTCTGCTTACTGTCAAACTCTTGAGTATCTTGTGGCTCACTCAGCTCTAAAAGTGGCTTGGTAGTGTCGAGCATAATGATGTAGGGACGACTCGTTTTAGATTCGTTACCTTTTTCATCTTTTGCAAAAGCGACTACACTGTTTTCACCTTCTGTTAAATCAACACTCGCACTGAAGCTACCGGTTGCGTCTGGGTCAACGACACTGCCTTGCTGTCCATTAACTACTAACACAGTTTTCATGCCAGTTGTGCTGACACCGCGCACAGTAAGCTGCGCGCTAAAGGTCGCGCTAACCGGTGCAACCAGTTCAGGCGGTTGAATAATTACCGCTTCTTCTTCGGGAACAGGATTGGTACTCAACACACTATTCACGACATTAATAAAGTTAGGAAGAATAAGGAAAATGAATCCTATAACTAAAATAACGCCACCACCTACAAGCCAGATGGTTTGTTTGAGCAACTTACTACGCTCCTTTTTAATCAATCTTGATGAAACTCGTTCAGGCTTTGACATAGATGCAGCAATATAATCTTGATCCATATCCATTTATAGTACGTTCTTGAAAATAAGTAAAGACTGAGCCAGGAAGGGGATTCGAACCCCTGACCTACGGTTTACGATACCGCCGCTCTACCAGCTGAGCTATCCCGGCAAGTGAATACTGCTTCTATATGCCATATACCAGACCAATAGGGCTGCAGTTGGCTGAGACTATGAGCGAGATATGGGAATCGAACCCACACTTTCAGCTTGGGAAGCTGACGTACTACCACTATACTAATCTCGCAAGTTTTCTGCTACCAAGCGATTGTACCAAATAATTTGAATTTCTGGAGTTTCAAAATTGTTGAGATTATCTTGTAGTGCGAGTAGTATCAGCGTATGTTCAGGCCCCTACTTGCCGATATTTGGGCTCGTTGTTGAGCGAGGTAGCACCAGTGTCTGACCTGGATAGATCAGGTGAGGATTGCGCCCTACAGTTTGTTTGTTTGCGGTGTATAGTTCAGACCAGCGATACGAATTACCCAGCTGAGTACCTGCAATACTCCATAATGAATCTCCAGCTTTGACAACATACTTGGTTTCACCAGTGCCAGTCTTTGCATCTTTCACAACTGGAGCTGCTTTTAGATCCTCTTTGAGAGCATCACTTTTCACAGTCGTACTTGCTGAGGACTCAGGAAGTACTAACACCTGACCAATGCGGAGGCGCTGGTTGTGTTTTAACTTATTTGCCTTTTCAATTTCTACATACTTGTACCCTGAACCATAGAACTTCTGAGCGACCTTCCAGGTAGAGTCACCTTTAACAACCGTGTAGGTACCTGCCTTGGCAGAGCCTGTAGCAGGAGCTTGAAGACCACCATCCACGGGCAGTCCACCTTTAGTCATACTAGGAGTGATAGGCTGTGGGATCGCTGTTGGGCGAGGCGTTGGTGAAGTTTTCACGGCAACTTCTGCACTTGGGGTAGCCGTTGCACGAACTATAGGCTTGATGGCGGCCGATGGAGTCGCAGTTGGACGGATTGTTGGGCGAGCACTTGCAGTGGCGAGAGGCGTAGGTGAGGCAACTGGTAGTTGCGTTAAGATTGGTTTTGGCGTAGGTGATGGGGTAGGCTTTACAGTAGGAACAGTGGTTGCTTTTGGTTTGGCTGCAGCTGTGGCAACGGTTGGTGTTGGTGCAACTTGTACTGCTGCTGATGTGGCAGCAGGTGTTGGCGTGATAGCTACTGCGGCAATACTTTCTGGAGCAGTTGTGGGCACTACTGTGGCAGTTGCGGAGATCTGCTCCTGCACTTCCTGAGTACTGATTGATGCGGTTTCACGCATGCTCCAGTAGGTTGTGCCACCCCAAACGAGTACCACAAATAACCCGAGGGAAACTAACAGTATTCCTAGGTTAAGGCGAATAAATGTAAGGCTGGAAACTAACCAATCCTGCTTCATAAAAAATGTCTGTATCCGGGCAGGATGCGCTGGATTATAGCAGCAAATCAATGCTTTGCAACTTGGAAGTAGGTAATTTGCTGTATTCAGCAGGCAAACTGTAAATTTTTAGAACTTAAAACTGTCTAGTACTCGTATGTATTCTTACGTATGTATCTTGGCGACCCCGACCGGAATCGAACCGGCGATCTCCTCCGTGACAGGGAGGCATGTTAACCGCTACACCACAGGGCCATGTCAATGCGAATGTATATTATACGGAGAAATTGTCAATTTGCCAAGATGGGAGGGCAGAAAGGTAATTGTGAGCGGAAAAAAATACATTCTTCAGTATGCTGCCACAAAAGTATGCTCTAATATTCCACGATTTTCATGCATTTCACAATAGGATACGTAAGTGAGAGATTTCTTCGCATACACAGATGAGGTGAATAGGATAATTAACGCATAATTAGCGCACAAAATATTCTCGGATGTAAGGCACCACATATAGAAAGTTGAAAACAAAAAGGGACCAGTATGATCCGGTCCCTTTTTCATCGTGCAATTACCCAAAACTACTGCGCATTCGGCCACACTCGAGTGCATGCCTCGAGCAACTCAGTCTGAATCATATCTTCATTAACTTTGTTCACAATAGCACTAGCAAGAGGAGCAGACTGATTCAAATCTGGGACATCTTTGCCGATATCCCACTTCATTTCCTCAACCAACGCTTTTAAATCCTTAAGCTGCCGATCTCTCAGGATGTTCCTGAGTTCCCAGATTGTCCAACGGGACAAGGTTCCGTCAGACCATGGAATTTTAAGAAAGCGAGAAGCGAGTTAATAGAAAAAACGTGTTGTTTTTTTTGTTCAAAATACATTGAATAATAGGTAAAAAGTGAGATAATTAGCACTCTAAAAGTTCTAAATTGTAGGTATTGTATGAAAAAAAGTGGTGTAAGCAGTGTGGTAAGAAGTTAGAAAAATGGGGTAAAAATA
>JBILVZ010000045.1:0-4588 GCA_044370175.1 Methylococcaceae bacterium | reverse complement strand
GCCACCGTCTCCGAACTTCAAATTGTACCAGCCAGGCTGAGTACATGAGACCGCATAGTTAACAGAATTGGCTTCCACAGTAGTGGCGATCGTGCATGTTAGGTTAGGTGGAATTGTGCCATTGGCATTTGCTTCCTCCGACGATAACATTGCAAGTACCAACAGCAATGCCAAACTCATCCCATACTTAAACCATTTCATCTTCGTTCTCCATTTCTTAACTTGACCAAATGATCCGCGCTGATTGCACCCACCTTGCGGCGGGATTAATTTTACGCGGATTTGCCATAGGGCAGCTCAAGCAACGTATATCTACATTGCCTAAATTGCCCCATGGCTAGTCAAAGCCAGAATGGAGATACCAAATATAGTATCTGGAATATAAAAAGTGTTGTTAAAGAGCTTCTATTTCGCTGTGCTGTAAACAGTCAGCAATTTAGAATCTGTCCTAACAAGCTAACAAAGCGCTTTCCAGGCAAATGCCTCTGAGCAAGTTGTTGGGTACTTGGTAGGTGGTTATCCACCGTGTGATGGAGAACCAGCTACTAAGTAAAAAGGGGGATAAGATTGTGCATAGGCAGTGGTAGAGATATGATGTTGTAAGTATTAATTTCTCATGTGCCTGTATGTGTATATTTATATCTATAGGATACATCAAATGTGTATAAATGTCAATAGAATATTATTATAAGACTAATAGGAGCGAGCAATGGAAAATATTGATAATTCAAGCAAAAATAAGATATCCAGGCGGGAATTTATTAAGTGGTTACTTGTAGGAGGGGGGCTAGTGGCAATAGCGTATAAGTTGAAGTTTGCATTTACTGCAGAACGCCGGCCGGTACTAGAAGTAACCTCTCCCAGCGAGACCTGGCAGCTCAAAGAGTTTTACTCAATTGACTGCCCTATTGAGCACACGCCAGATGCTGCCGTGAGTCTGGTGACAGCAGGAGAAAGACAAGTACTTTTTACCGCAGGTGGTGCTAGTAGTGTGCGGGTGGAAGGCGATCTACTTAAGAGCTGGAAGGGCGCTGAAGTGGTGGCTCAACCGAGTAGACAAGAATCCGAGCAGGGAGAAGCTGGCTACTTGGGGATCAGTTCAGTTGTGCCGTTACCAGATGGGACTTGGTTAGGATTTGCCCATGCTGAGTTTCATGATCCCAATGACCGCAATGAGGATGGCAGTACCTCAGGCAAGCCATTCAAGGCCGAAGTTCAGATGCTTACTTCACAAGATCAAGGTAAAACTTGGAGTGAACCTGTGACCTTGGTGGCAGGCAGTACACCTGATGAAGTGGCGTGGCAGACAGAAAATCGCTTTGCTTCAGGTGCAGGTCAACCTTCAGCTGTTGAAGTGGGGGATGAAGTAGTGCTGTACTTTACTGATTGGAATGGGCATAGGACTGATGAGATTTACCAGGCTACTGTGCCTTTGGCCGAGGCAGCGAACCCAGACTCATGGCAGGTTAATACCAATTACGCAGCACTCCGCCGACCATCAGAAGCAGATAGTTATGCTGCACTACCATGTGTTATCCAGGCTAAAGCATGGGGTACATATCTGGAGACGTTTGAAACTGCCCAAGGATTTTATTTGGCAGAATCAGCAGATTGTAAAAACTGGGGTGAAGGTGAGCTCGTGTTGGATCGAAAAGCACATCCTGGGCTGAGCTACCCAAGTGTGGTGGAGCTTGAAGGCAAGGTTTACTTTATGTGTGCAAAAGATGTTGGCAAGGGTAAACAGCACAAGCCTATTGTGGCTGAGCTACAGAAAAGAGATCATGGATAGACATGAGTGGTGGCGGGTTAGGCTTTAAGTGTTTTATGCTGGCTTCCTCAAACCACGAATCGAAATTCATGATTTCAGGAAACCAGGCATACAGGAATTTCATATACTTGGTCTCTACTTCAGTGCGGCGGCGCTAGCCGTCTAGCCGTGCGCATCTCTGCGCCGCCGCACTTTACTACCTTATGGGCGCACCCATTGCCCCTGATCAACAAGACGGAAACTGCCGTCAAACCAGCGTAAGGCAATTACCCAAGTCACAGTGTCACAGTTCAAGGCCTTCCCGCATTGTCCGCGGAAAACGCCATTACTCTGAGACAACTGAAACAAGAAGTGATCGCGCAGTGTGGAGCCAGTTTCAAGCGTGAAAGAGCCATAGACATCGTTTTCATATGTCTTGGTGCTTTCATTCCACTTCGTTGTCATATCGGACAAGTCCCAAAGTTCCCCGATTGCCCAGTATCCATGAAGGATATAGGCGTTCAGAAACTCACCAGGAACCTCCCAGATATTGAGAATGGTAGCCGCAGCGGCGCCGCCGTCTGGATCACGGATGGAGCCAATGCCAGGCAGGTACAATTCCTCGCCAGTTCCCTGAACCCATTTCCAGGTAGGAATCTGAATGTTGCAATACCGAGTATTATCACGGCATGCGTCATTGTACGAAAAATTGAAACCAGCACGTGGCTTGCCCCACAGGAACCCCGCTTCTTGCTCTTCCTTACAGCCGCGATTATGGTCATCGCCTTGGGAATAGTCTTGGGGGAAGCACTTATAGTCTTCCAAATTCCCAGGTTTCCGGACATCCACAACATCGCGCAAGTCGATCAACCCCTCATCAGGTGTGAAACCTGCGGGGTACTTGTAGGCTGTTCCACAGAAGAGTAACCAGCCAGCAGTCCAACCCTTCGCATGCTTCATCCAGCCATCTTTGGTTTCTGAAACAGTGACAGGTTCGCCACTTTTTAAGATACCTGTGACTGGGCTAGACATGTTTGGGCCACTTCGAACGTTCACCGATCGATTTGCAGAGCAAGTTTGGTCAGCCTGCGCACTGACCGTCTGACCTACATAGATCGTCATCACGCAGATAACGACCCCCGCTGCAAAAACGCGGAGGGCTTTGTCGAGCAAGTATTTGCCCATTATCTACTCCTAACTGAACAAAACGTTTTGTTGTCGCTCTCAAGCTAGTAAAAAACCTAGCTAAGGTAACTCGTGACGTCTGTTACCCAACGCCCACACCCAGTATGCCTTGCGGCATAGCTCATATTTCGAGGCCGAAGCCCCTACGTACTTGCTATTTTTTATACTGTTGTCGGTGTGAGGAAGAGGAGACACGACTGTATCTGCTCGTTCTCACACCGCATGTGTGTGCTTGGGAAAGGAGTAGTAAAGAAATCTAAACGTAAAAACACTATCTTTCAAAAAGAAAAATAGTTTCCTGTATGCCTGTTAAAGAGCTTCTCGTTCACGTACCATAGGTAAGTAATTGAGAAACCATCTGCTGAAAAGATCACCAGGCGCGCAATCAAACGTAGATGTCTAAAAGCGCAACAGATGAAGTATTTCAACAGGTGAAAAGTAATCAGTGATTACCTTATATCTGGTGAAATAGCTCTGTATATCTTTAATAGTATAGCAAAAAAGAGCTAATAAGTCAATATTATGGGATAAATTTTTACTCCACTGATATGCCTGGTTGTGTCAGTGTTGTAGTCGCATGTTGGACATGCACGGAAATAAGAAGAGAAAGTCATCCAAGCAACAAAAAACCCCGCTTTTGGCGAGATTTTATGATTTTGGCTAACTGCTGATGCAGTAGGATGAGCCACTTTTGCGAATATTTAAATTCTATCACTTCAGTTTTATTTGTCTATTATCATTTTTAAATGTGGAGGTGACGAGAATCGAACTCGCTAGCCAAATTTCGCAAAAGTGGCTCTGCACCAGCAGCACCCCCACATCGCGTAAGTATAGCTAGTCATTCTTACATAAACTGTAGCCTTCTCACACTTTTCCTTCCTACACTTCTTGTAAGTCTTGTGATCTACAGTACATATGCTCTAAAAATTTATTACACATGTATTGACAATGCCTATGCAAGAAAGTACTATATCTACAACTACAACCTTTGAATGGAGTGAGGAAAAGAATCAGTGGCTTGCAAAAAACCGTTTAATAACTTTTGAAGAGATAGTAGGAGCAATCAAAGCTGGTAAATTGCTGTATCAAGGACCTCATCCCAACAAAGTAAGATATGCTCACCAGTATGTGGTGGTAGTTGAAATAGAAGACTATGCATATCTAATTCCATTTGTTTGGAAAAAGGGTGGAACAGCATTTCTAAAAACAGTCATGCCGAGTAGAAAAATGACAAAAAAGTATTTATGAAAAAAAATCCCCAAGATTGGCAATTAACTCAAGAAGAACAAGATTTTCTAGATGAATTTGAAGCTCACACAGATGAGCTTACCCCTCCCACTGAAGAAGAAAAAGCAGCCTGGAAAATGGTTGCGGAGAATACAATCAAGAAAAAAAATATTAACATGCGTGCTACAGAAAATGATCTAGAGAAACTAAAGGCTCGTGCTGCAGATTTAGGTATTGGGTACCAAACTATTATTACCGCCCTCATCCGCCAGTATCTTTCTGGTAAGATTCGCTTGGAACTATAATAAAAAACCGGGTTGTTGCCAACCCGGTTCTAATCTCTTGTATAAACTACTGTGTACTTATTTTAATTTAACTAAACCGTAGGTCGCGCCGAATCCGAGAGCTGCAGCTGCGAAAACCATCATG
>JBILVZ010000008.1:0-38299 GCA_044370175.1 Methylococcaceae bacterium | reverse complement strand
AACGATAGAATCAAGATTGTTTGTGAATTCTTCTAGTGCGCTTGTATCACCGTACACGCAGCAGACCCACTCATCACCTCCTGACTGCATGCGGTGTAGTTCAAAAACGTCAATCCCAGTTATTTGAGCTATTTGTGTGCGAATGCGCTCTTCCAGCGCAGCATCGTAGGTACGCAGTGCCGTATTGCCAGTTTCAAAACTATAATTATCATTGAAATGTTTTAGCTTTCGCATATCAATTTTGATATACAAAAAACTTTTGCCTTTGACCAACATTTCTTTCGTCAAAAACATTAATCCGCGCCGCAAAGCTTCTGTAGTGTGAGGTCTGTCGGTAACTTTATCACGAGCTACTGACTCCGTTACAATCTTAATTTGTTTTCCTTCTGCAGTGATAGTTGTCTTCAGCATGTTGCAATACTCGTACCGTATGTTCTAGCTCATTAGTTGGTTCAGAGCTGGACTCTTCATTTGGTTGCTCATCAGCAGTTCTCTCGCCAGCAAGTGCCGCTCGCCATTTTCTCCTGAGCAATTCTTTCTTAGGAATGGTATTTTCAGCTGCCGCCTTAGTATATTGGTTTTCTTGCATGGTATTTTACTCAGCTTTGGTTGGTGTTTTCCCAGTACAATATCCCAGTATGTTTATCCGCAAAGTTTTGCTAGAGCGTTTCCGCATCCATAAATCATTATTACTTGAATTTACCAAAAAAACCACTCTGATTGTAGGTGCTAATGCGAGTGGAAAAACATCTATCGTAGAGGCTTTATATCTGCTCTCTACAGGTAGTAGTTTTCGAGCAGAGAAGATCCTCGAGATGGTGTCCTTTGAGAGTGAACTAGGGCGGGTCAAGGGTATTGTGGAGCTACAGGACTCTCAACCCATCGAGGCTTTGCTTGAAGCAAAAAATGAGCAGCTTGAACTAGAAGTGCTTTTGACCAGAGGGCTCGTGCAAGGCAAAAAAACACCCTTTCGACTCTTTAGTGTCAACGGCGTGCGGCGACAGAAACGTCAAGCGACGGGCAAGCTCAAGGTGGTAGCATTCCGTCCAGAAGACATGCGACTCGTTGAAGGTTCACCCAGTCGGCGGCGGCAGTTTTTGGACGCGCCCCTGTCATTGTTATACCCAGACTACGAACAAGCGCTCACTACCTATGAGCAAACAATCGTACGACGCAACAAGTTATTGGAAGCTGTGCGCGAACGTGAGCAACCACAATCTGTCTTGCAGTACTGGAACATGAGCATGCTCAAAAATGGTGAGACTGTGCAAAAATTTCGGCGAGACTTTATTGCTCAATTTTCTACCGTGCAGTTTCCCTACGACTTTACAATTCAATACAACCCCTCAGTCATTTCCCAAGCGCGCCAAGATGAATATCTGGCTCGTGAAATTGCATCAGGGCACAGTTTGATTGGTCCACACAAAGATGATTTTCAAGTATTGATGCCCGTACCAAAAATGGCCGACCTCGTTGATGTAGCGGTCTACGGCTCTCGAGGGCAACAGCGTTTGGCAGTGCTCTGGCTCAAAACTGCAGAACTTGCTTTTGTGCGTGAACAAACCCAGGAATTTCCTATATTACTGCTCGACGATATTTTGTCGGAGCTGGACGAGGATAGCCAGGGTTTAGTCACGGATTTATTGGGGCAACAGCAGTCAATTGTCACTACAATAGATCCAGCAGCAGTCGCCCGTGTCAAAGAAAAGGTGGGAGCAGAAAACCTACAGGTGCTAGAGATGCAACAACTCTAAACAAATCTTTTTTAGATCTCAGACAGGTATAGTACAATGAAGCAACTATGACAACTTCGAGCATTCGCGAGTATTTAGAAAACCTACAGGTGCCCCAACCACATTCTCATAAAGGGCAGAATGGCAAGCTGCTTATTATTGGTGGATCAGATCTTTTTCATGCCGCGAGCAAGTGGAGCTTAGATGTGGCCAGTAAGTTTGTAGACATGGTTTTTTATGCTTCAGTACCCAGCAATAACGCACTGGTTGAAGAAGCAAAAGGCAAGTTTTGGAATGGAATCGTCGTGGAGCGCAAAGATCTAGAGAACTACCTGCACGAGGCAGACGCGGTGCTGATTGGACCCGGGATGACCCGGGGTGCGTTTGCACCAATCAACCTGGATACCCCACCTACTGAACTTGAGTGGAACACAAATACACAAAAAATTACCAATTATTTGCTTAAAAAGTATCCAAACAAAAAATGGGTGATTGATGCAGGAGCACTGCAGATGCTAGATCCCGAGTTGCTCACTGATTCTATGATTCTAACACCGCATCACCAAGAGCTGGAGCGGTTGGAAGGGTTGGTGCAGCACACGCTTGTGAATGAGCAGCGCCTAGCCAAAAATCTGGTACCAGTAAAACCATTTGAGTATCTGCTTTCCAAAGGCATCACTATTGTTTTGAAAGGTCCAACAGACTTTGTTTATCATACAGCTGAAGTTGTAGAAGTAACCGGCGGAAATGCAGGTATGACAAAAGGTGGCACAGGAGATGTTCTGGCTGGCGTCATTGCAGCACTCTATACCACCAACGATATGGTGACTGCAGCAGTGGTGGGCAGTTATGCCAACAAGTTGGCTGGTGAAAAGTTGGCTGAAGAGGTGGGGCCATTTTTTAATGCCAGCGATTTGGTTCATACTATCCCACAAGTTTTGTGGCAATCACTTCGTAAACAAATCCCTGTATAGTGTAACCATGCATACTTTTGACGCTAGTGCAATTAATCAAGTTGATAGACATTTGGCTCATCACGTAACTTTAGAACGGGAAAAAACAACCAATATTCGTCACGAACTTATCGCTTTTTGTCAGCCACTTGCTGCATACTTGCGCGCGCAGGGACTGCGCATGATTATAAGCGGCAAGATCGCCCAATACCTGTCAGTGCCACCCACAGAAACAGTAGCACAGGAGCTACAGATTAATGACTTGGATTGTTTACTCTTGAGTGAAAATGAAGATCTGCTTGATGTTGCTCGAGTGATCGAACTTCTGCAAGCGTATCAAAAAATAGCCAATATCACACTTTTGAGTTCGTTTGAAGTGACTAAAAATGCTATTAATCATGGTGCAGTTCCCATAGCGTTTAAACCTGACAGCAGGACGATTAAAGGTTTTGTAGAAATTGGAGGAGAACAGGTAGAAATTGAGTTTTTTCTTGGTAACGAGCGTGGTGCCGGGTACCAAATGCGTGGTTTTGACCTTGACGAACAACACTTTCCATTTGATCCACACCTCTATGGAGCCACGCAAGAACTGGAAGGAGAAGAAGCAGGTATCGAGATTGTTTCTCGAGGGGCTTTGCTGTCTTATTATCTCACCATAAATAAGGGGCGTAGAATCAGAGAGTTATTGGAGGCAAATAAAAAAAATGTATCGGCACTATTTGTGGAGTGCTCTGAAATCAATCCAACGCTGTCACAAAAACTATACTTAGCGCAGCAGTACTTCATGCTCAATCCGGCAATTGAGAAGGTTGCAGAAATACTTGGTCATACAGAAATATATATTGAGTTGGTGCTCGGTATTGCACAGTGTATTAAAAATATCGGCAACTTAAATGCAGGCAAAGTTTTTGAGCAGCTCCAATTTTCCTCACAAGAAACGGGTGCAAAACTGCGGTTTTTGGAGAATAATCCATTGGTCCAAGCAGCATTTGATACTATCTTACAAGTTTTCCCTTCCCATATAGATGATCTATCGCCAGTTCTTGAGACAAATGATACATACAAAGTCGCGCAGGAGCAGCTCATTACTGAGCTACTCAAGTTTATGGAGGTGGAAGAAGTGGTTGTACGACAAATTTTGCAGAACATTAAAAAAAGAGAAAGTTATGAGCACGATGATGCGCGCTATCACTTTTTTTTACGTCAAATGCTGGAGAATCTCCAACGATCAAAGGGGGAGATTCTAGGTTTTCATGGCTGGCACCATGCTATTAACACGGGGCTGGTAGCAGCGGCACTCTGCACAAAAGAAAAAATGGTACCTAAAGAAGAGCAACAAGAGCTGGATGTAGCTACTATGATTGTTGGTTTGTTTCATGATATTGGTATTGGTTTGACTAGAAGCTATGCCAATCATGAATTAATTTCTTCATATGCTCTGGCAGTTTTTATAGAGCGTATCCGCAATGATCAGCTTTTGCGACCACTGGTTACTCAATCACTGTTGAAAAAATTAGAGATGGGTGTGGTGGCCCTGTATGGTACTGCGGTTGTTGTAAAACCAGACGTTGGTCTGCAAATTGGAGCAGCACTGACTGCTCAAGAGTTTCAAGATAACGTTGGAGTACTGGCAGCAGCAGATAAACAACAATTCGTTCCTACAGCTCTCCAACAAGAAGTTTCATGGCAAGCGTATCAGCAGGTGTTGGCAAACGTGCTGCATGCAGCAGATGCTGATCGCGATATGGTAGATCGTTGGAGGACCATATTCTCACTCGCTGATGTGAGTAATATGCTTGATCCAGCATGTATTCTGGGCACTTTTGAACTATGTCAAGAAGCACGAACGTTAAAGGAAAACCAACCAGAGCCAAAAAATACACTGGAGGCAAGTCAAGCTGCTATCGACATAATTAAGGGAGGGAGTGCCCTATTGGAATCTCTTACAGGATATCTACTTCAATCAAATAATCCAAACTTCCAACTCCTATATAATAGACATCAAGGATGGCGTAATAAAGCAATCTTTGCAGTCTTGAGGCGAAGAGCAGAAACGCTATTTACTCAGTGTATGGAGCGTAGTGGGGACACCGAAAAAACGCTGTTTACTCAGGTAAAATGTTATACCGAAACATATAAATTTTTAAACCAGTTACTGTTGTACTACTGTAAACTCAATCCGCATCCTTCTGAAGAGGCGAGTACCTAATTTTATCTCTGCAAAAGTTGCAACAATAATGGTACAATTGTGATCTACTTCCATATAGTAGTGTGGTAGAAAAAACAAGCTGTATGTTGCAACCTAAATTTCAAATAACATCTAATCTCTTGACGTACATTAGTCGGATTGAAGCAGCTAAATCAATAATTGATCTCTCTCCGCTCATTCCTGCTTGGGATGCCAAGTTTCGTGAAGAGGCGATGGCACGCACTGTCCACTATGGTACCAAAATTGAAGGCAATGACCTAACTGAAGCCCAAGCACAGGCTGTGGTTCGGCTGGATGCAGATGTCGATCCTAAAGTAGTTCAAGAAAAAACTGGTATTATTGCTCGAGAGCGTGATATCCAGGAAGTACTCAACTATCGCAACGTGATTGGCTGGATTGATAAGCAAAAAGACCCTCAGTTTAAACATTTGATAACTGAAGATACTGTAAAAACTTTACATAAATTGACCATGCAGAAGTTGATTGATGATAGATACGTTGGGACGTATCGCGATCGTCAGGTGATAGTGAAAAGTGCTGCGGATGGTAGTGTGGCCTTTCGTCCTCCAATCTCAGTAGAAATTCCCTATCTAATCACAGATTTATTTGAGTGGCTACACAGTTCTGATGCTTCCCATATTCACCCCATATTTCAGGCTGCGATTACCCACTATCAACTGGTTTATGTTCACCCATTTGTGGAGGGAAATGGTCGGACTGCCCGAGCTTTTGCCACTCTAGTACTCTATACCCAAGATTATGATTTTAAACGGTTTTTCTCACTAGAAAAGTATTTTGATAGTGATGTAACAGCCTACTACAACGCGCTCCTTTCGGTACAACAATCACCAAATCAAGATTTGACCTATTGGCTTGAGTACTTTTGTTACGGCTTAGCACTAGAGATTGATAAGATTCAGCAGCAGGTGATGAAGCTCTCCAAAGATTTAAAACTCAAAAAACAATTGGGCAAACAAGTTGCTTTAACTGAACGGCAGATTATTTTATTGGAACTTTTCCAGCAGCAGGATGAGGTTTCTTCTGATGATGCACAAAAAGTCTTGCCACAAGTTTCTGTGGACACGATTTTGCGGGACATGAAGGATTTGATTACCAAAGGTGTGATTGAAAAACGAGGTATTACTAAAGGTGTGACATACCGATTGGCAGAGTAGCGCTTTCAGAGATTCCCCATTGACAGTAGCTGGTGAGAAGGACATATCATGGATGTATGCCTCATTTGCAGCGTTCGCATGTTATTAGTTTGTTTGTTTTAGTTTTTTTGCTTGCTTCCCTGATAGCGATACGTGGTTATCTTTTCTATGTACAAGATTTGCAATCCCGTGCTACTGAGACTTCATCAAGTCCGCCTCCTCCACCAGTAAAATATGTAGAAGGTGAAGTAATTGTCAAACTTAAGCCAGGTGTTTCTAGTATAGGAAGTGAAGGCACTGATGTGCAGGCAGTAGGCAAACCAACGAGTTTTGAGCAACTTGTTGGTCAAGATGTGCCATCAGGCCTTAAAAATGCTGCTCAAAAGATTACATTCAAGACAGTGGAGCCAGTTTTTCCAGAAGTTAAAACTAAGTTGTCAAATAAAGGATTGCCTCCTGCTGAAAGAGATTCGTTAGCAACTATTTCTCAGGTATATAAGTTAACGTTCGATCCAACGACCAAAGTGGAAACCGCAGTTGATGAGCTGAAAAAACAAGAAGATGTGGAGTATGCAGAACCAAATTATATCTATGAAATGAGTGTGATCCCAAATGATCCAGAATTTTCCAAATTATGGGGGCTGCATAATACTTCGCAGACAGGAGGTATGACTGATGTTGATATGGATGCCCCAGAGGGCTGGGACATTGAAAAAGGAAGTAGTTCCGTAGTTGTGGGTGTGATTGACTCAGGTGTGGACTACAACCATCCAGATTTGCTTGCCAATATTTGGGTCAATGATGATGAGATCCCAAATAACGGTTTGGATGATGATGGTAATGGTTATATTGACGATCGAAATGGCTGGGATTTTTATCAAAATGATACAACACCTATGGACGAAAATGGTCATGGTACACACGTTTCAGGTACGATTGGAGCTGTCGGTAATAACTCAGTGGGTGTAGTCGGTGTTGCCTGGAATGTTAAAATTATGCCCTTGCGATTTTTGGGTCCATCGGGTAGTGGCTCATCAGATGCTGCCGCTCGTGCGATTATCTATGCTGCAAATAATGGCGCTCGGCTCACCAATAATAGTTGGGGTGGTGGTGGTTTTTCAAATACGCTCGTCAACGCGATTAGCTATGCACGTTCCAAAAATAATTTGTTTGTAGCCGCAGCAGGAAACTCTGGGAGAAATACGGATACTTCACCTCAATATCCGGCTGCGTACTCTTTGGATAATATAATCAGTGTGGCTGCTCTTAAATCAAACAACCTCTATGCTGGTTTTAGCAATTTTGGTGTTACTACAGTAGATATTGCTGCTCCTGGTGTAGACATCTACAGTACATTGCCAAACAATAGATATATCCATCAAAACGGCACTTCTATGGCTTCGCCACATGTCGCAGGAGCTGCTGCAGTTCTGTGGAGCAAAAATCCTGACTATACCTATAGCAAGATTAAAAATCTGCTAGTATTTTCAGGAGATCCGACTGGTCAAGTCGGCATGACTCTCAGTGATAGTAGCGTAAACCTCCAAAAAGCATTAAGTGAAAAAGAAGTCTATATTACCCCAAAATCGATTGCGTTTACATCTCTACCGGATGTCACCACAAAAACCAAAATAACAATTTTTAATAATAGTACTGGCCAAAAAAACTATACGGTTACTTCAAAAGATACTTGGGTGACTGGCGGCGCGCAAGGTGTGGTAGAACCAGGAGCTGCCCAATCCATTGAAATACTAATTGATACTAAGAATAAAGATTCACAACAATATACTTCTGAAGTGGTGGTGCAAGTAGCTGATACTTCATACACAATACCAATTTCTGTGCAAGTCAGACCTGTTTACTTGGACTGGTGGGGGGCAACAATTGGGGGTGTTAACACTGATCAAGCTATGGATATGACGTCTGATGCCGAAGGCAATATATATGTATTAGGATATTTTTATGGCACAACTAAAATAGGTGAGGAAACCTTTACCAGTGAGTCGACATCTGAATCAGATCAATTTATTGTCTCGTATACAAAAGAAGGGCAGCTTCGTTGGGCAAAACACATCAAAAATAAATCTCATGCATACACTGGTTCACTTATATACGATGCGAAAACCAATCAGTTGGTCATTGCTTTGAAGTATAGCGGCCCGCTGGTGATAGGATTAGAAACGAGAGAGAGTTCTACAGAAGAACTGTTTGTTGCTCGGTTCGATACTTCTGGCGGATTACAAAAGTTGCTGACGCTTGATCCACCAGGTTGGGTTTTTTCAACCCAAGCACTTGCTGTGGATAGTGAGCAAAATTACGTCATTGCATTCAATACTGAGAATACCGCAAATCATCTTGCAAAGTACGACCAGAATGGTACTGAGCTATGGAAAAAGCAAACAGATGAAGTGTATGGAGTAGCTATAGATGGCTCAAATAGAATTTATACGACAGGAACTAAAGAGTTAACGCGGTACACAGCTCAAGGTGAGGAACTCGGAACAGGGAGTGTTATCCCAAGGTTTGGTAAAGGCCATGCAATTGCTGTAGATACTGCAGGGGATATAGTTATAGGCGGCTATTTTAATGTCTATACTGCCGACTGGCTCACCCCAAACACAGACTGGGATCCTTTGGTGGCCAAGTATTCAACAGAAGGGCAACTCAAGTGGACAAAACAAATTGTGGGTGAGTATCAAAATGAGTATGTGGATGAACTCACTATCGATGAAGATAATTTTATCTATGTTGCTGGCAGGTTTTCGGGCAATATGTACATCGATGGTAGGTTGGTGGAACAAGATGTTGATAGTTTAAATAAAAAGCCTCATGTTTATCTTGCAGTGTTTGATACCAATAGCCAGTTTATGTATTTTACTTCATTTATTAGTCAGGGTACTGATAGAGTTGCTGGTATAGCAGCAAGAGCAGGAAGAGTGAACCTTGCAGGAGATTATGGTGAAAGCTCACTCAGGTATCTCACGAGATATTTAAATCCACAGGGGTACGACATATATCTAGCTCAGCTCAAAGTGTATAGAACAGTACCGGTTGTCACTCCACCAGCAAACCCAGCCAGTGCTGCATTCATTCAACATGGCAGTTACCTGAGAATCAGTGACGCAGCCAATAAGCTCGTGATAGAACCGACCGCTACTTTCGAAATGTGGTTTAAACCACAAATAAATCCAAGGAATTATACTTCCCAGTCTTTATTTTTTAGAAATACTACAACAAGTAATTACCGGGATATCTTTGACATTATACATTCTGCAGATACTACAAAAAACAAAACACAGGTCACCTTACGTTTCGGAATTGATTACCGATTAAATGACTGGTTACTGCTCGATCAGTGGTATCATCTGGCATTTGTCAGGGAGGGGAAAGCCATAAAGGTCTTTATAAACGGTGATGAAAGGCAAAATATGCTGATCGAAACAGCAGACAGAATTCCTGCTTCTGGAGAAGGCAAAGTGTCCATAGGAGCAAACGCATTTGACTGGGGTACCAATCTGCAGTACATGGGTGCTGTTGATGAGTTGCGTGTTTCCAATACAGTCCGTGATGTTGCTGGATTATGGAGGCAAGGTGTCTACCAGCAAGGTTTGCAAAAAGATGATGCAACACTTGGGTTATGGAAATTCGATGATGATTTTCAGGATAGTAGTAACAATAATTTCTTGACTGAAAAGAGTGGAGAAGTCTCATTTGTACCTGGTGTTGTAGCGCAGCGTCAAATTCAGAATACACAAGTACAGTTCTCACTGACTACAAATCCTAAATCTGTCAAAAACTATACACTTCGTGGAGTAGCGGATAAGTCTGCTGCGCCCAATCAGGCCTTCACCTTGTATATGGATAATCCAACAACAGACGATGGTGATAAGTTTTATTCTGCAACAACTGCTACGGTAAAACAAACTAAAGAGTACAAACTGCAGATTTTGGGCAAACCATTTGTAAATGGCTGGCACTTACAAGATATAGTCTGTAGTGACCCAAGTGTTCTTGTTTCAAAAAATATAACATCTGCTTCAGCAGTACTAAAGACTACAACACAAACAGAAGCTACTTGTGAGATTTCTACCTATAGAAACAACGTGATCGCTGCACGGGCTTTCAATGACCAAAATAAAGATGGAAGAAAGAATGCCACAGAGTCATATATGGCAGGATGGAGCATGAAACTATACGATACAAACAAGAACTTGTTGCAGCAAGCTCAAACTACCGCAACGGCAAGTGCTGTTTTCCGGGATCTCCAAGCTGGGACCTATACTGTTTGCGAAGACCTACAGTCTGGCTGGGTTGGTACTCGGCCAGCTCAAGTCGATCCGCGCTTTAATGCCCCCTGTTATGATGTACAGTTCAGTTCTATAGCAGAAACTAAAAGTGCCATTTTCGGAAACTTTACCAGTCAACCAGTCAGTGTCCAACGGTCTGCAGTTACTGATTTGACACAAGAAGAGTAGTGCACGATAAGCAGTTTGTATAATGCTCCTCAAAGTGGCGTTTATAGGGTAGACTAAGCCCATGCAATTTTTTGAATTTTCTCAGTATCTAGAAAAACTCGAACGAACTTCCTCCCGTCTAGAAATGACCGCGCAACTGGCAGCAGTTTTTACAGCGTTGGAAAAAGATGAAGTTGCTGTTGCCAGTTATTTACTAGAGGGAAGATTGCTGCCTGCATATCACTCTCTCGAATTTCAAATGTCGATAAAGATGGTTGTGCGCGCGCTGGCGCGCGCTTCCTGGCAATCACCTGAGGAGGTAGTCAGCAGCTCAGGTACTGATACACTTTTTGGAGAAGTTGATTGGTCAAGCCGAGAAAGTATCGTCACTACTACCTACAAACGACTGGGTGACATTGGTGCAACAGCACAGGAACTACGAACCCAAGTGGGTGTGGGAGAAAATATCTCTCAGACAGCAGATGGTACCCTCTCCATCTCGCAAGTATATGCAGCTTTGTTTGAAATTGCCAAAAATAGTGGGGAAGGCTCGCAAGAGCGAAAAGTCCAGTTGTTGGTCGATCTTCTCAACAATGTAGAGCCAGTTGCCGCCAAGTATGTCTGTCGAATCGTTGTGGGCACACTACGTCTTGGATTTTCAACCATGACCCTACTCGACGCACTTTCTTGGGCGATGACGGGTACTAAGAGTGAAAGTACACACCTCGAAGAAGCCTATCAAAAAAAAGCAGATATTGGCAAACTTGCTCAAACATACCTGCAGTATTCTGATCCTACGCAACGTCAACAAGCATTGGCAGACTACACAATCGAAGTTGGGGTACCAATTGTGCCGCAACTGTGTCAGGTTCTCGCCAGTCCAGAAGAAGTTATTGAAAAGATGTCCGCAGTGTATGCTGAAGCTAAATATGATGGATTGCGGGTTCAGATCCATCTATCCCGAAACGGTTTGCCGAATCCAGTTGCTGGTGGAGCACCAATCCACGTTAAAACATTTACCCGCAACTTAGAAGACTCAACGCACATGTTTCCTGAGCTAATGCAACTGTTGCAGCACGTTCGCGCTGATGAAGTAATTTTTGATGGTGAGGCGATTGGTTTTGATCCAAAGTCTGGAAAGTTACTTCCGTTTCAAGAAACTATCACAAGGAAACGCAAGCACGATATCGCAAAAACAGCGGAGAGTGTTCCACTTAAATTTTTTATCTTTGACGTCTTAGCAATCGATGGCAGATCGCTCCTGCAAGTAGAGCTGCGAAAAAGAAAAGAGCTACTAGAGCTTGTTTTAGATGAAAATGAACATTTTATGCGTACTTCATTTTTAACAACTGATGAACCGAAGGAACTCCAAACATATCATGAACAGCATCTGGCAGCAGGACTGGAAGGGGTGGTAGTCAAACAGGTTGACTCGCCTTACCAGAGTGGTCGCAAGGGATGGTACTGGGTGAAGATGAAGCAGACCGCAGGGGCACATGCCAAGTTACACGATACGATTGACTGTGTGGTACTAGGTTACTATCTGGGACGGGGCAAACGCACTGGTTTTGGGTTGGGCGCCTTTCTGGTAGGGGTTTTACGGAGCGACCAAACGATTGTGACTATTGCTAAGATTGGTACTGGTATGAGCGATGAACAGATCAAAGAACTGAAGCTACTAGCAGACAAGCTCCCTGTAGCATCTCAACCAACTATCTACCATGTTACTAAAGAACTCATGCCTGATGTTTGGATTGCTCCAGAACTAGTTGTAGAGATTGCTGCAGATGAAGTGACAAAGTCGCCACTACATTCAGCTGAAATTGCACTTCGTTTTCCACGCCTCATCAAGCTGCGTCGAGATAAATCATGGCAAGATGCTACAACGCTGGCACAACTTAAACAAATTGCTCAATTGTAAAAAAAGTACCCCTACACCTCGAAATCAATCAGTGAGCGGAGGGTTCGCTGCGCTTGTTCAAGCTGTTTTTTTGAAGCAGTCCGAATTGAATGCTCTAAATTGGTCAGCCACCCTTGCAACGTAACATTCGTATGCTTTTTTTCGGTGTAGTAACCGCCGCCCAACATGGGGTAGTTCTTATTAGAAAATGGTTCACTAAAGTCGCCACCCAAAATGTAGCGTGTTTGATTATTGAGGAAAATGCTGATAGTGCGTAAGTTGCCTTCTTTTTTTAAGCGGCGTGTTGAGTACCAAAACTGTGGTTCACGAAATACAGTAAAAGAGTATCCACCAGTCTGCAATTCCTCAATAAACTTTGAGTCTTCAAAAATTGTTTGTTGTTCGTCAAAGCGTACTTTTTTTAAAACTTCCCTGCGACAACCAATCAGTGCTCCAAGTGCTTGTGGTTTACCCATATTCATACCCAGCGTTAGTCCATAGTTTATACCGCGCTCAATCATTTTTTGCACTTGTGAAGTTGACTTAATGTGTGTCCAAGTTGTGAAACAGTCTACTTTGGGGTGCTTGAGTACCTGATACTGTAAGCCGGTTAAAAAGTAGACGGGCAGGCGATTATCTGCGTCCATAAAAACTACCCAAGGTGCTTTTGCTTTATCTGCTCCCAGGTTGCGCTGGTGGCTGACATTACGTTTGGTAGTTTTGATGATGGTAAGGGGAAACCGCTTTTCAAAAAGCGTTGCTTTGGCGACCGTTTTATCTTCAGAACTACCATCTACGACAATCACTTCAAACTGACTAAAACTCTGTTTGGATAGATCACGCAACAAAAGTGGTAGGTACTTTTCCTCATTGAGGGTCGGTATAACGATAGAAAAAACTAGGTTTGATGATTTTTTCATATCAATACACAGTATTATACCTTATTGAGCTGACTGGATGTGAAATCTTGAACAAAGAACTCAGGTGGTACCGCTTACCAAGCAGTTACTGGTACAATAAAGGCATGTACGTAGTTGTTGGCCTTGGCAATCCTGGAGTTGAGTATACCCATACTCGCCATAATGTTGGCTTTCGTATTGCTGATGCAGTGGCAGTGGCACTCTCAAGAAAGTTTGCATTCGAAAAAAAACTGCAGGCAGAGGTTGTACATTCAGAAACCGCCACCCAACCTCCTGAAGAACTCTACGTGCTTAAACCACAGACGTTTATGAATAGGTCTGGTGAATCAGTCCGTTCTTTATATCAATACTTTGGTGGAAGAAAGCCAAGCCCTGAAGTGGTACAGAAGTTATTTGTAGTACTTGATGATTTAGATATACCTCTGGGAAAGTACAAAATACAGCTTGCAAAGGGCCCAAAAGTGCATAATGGTTTGACTTCTTTGTATCAGCAGTTGGGAAGCAACAATTTTTATCATATTCGCGTTGGTATTGAGAATAGAGGTACAGATCGATCATTATTTCCTGGTGATCGGTACGTCCTCTCCAAATTTACTAGTGCTGAAGAAGACATAATAAAGCAGGTCATCCCCCAGATAGTTCAAGAGTTGCTAAAGCAGACTAAAATGCGCTAGGATGTCGCCATGCATCATTTTCAGTATTTTCTCCAGTCACCATATTTTGCTATCGATCACAACAAAAATATACAGTTTCTCTATGCACTACGTATTATGCGTGATGTAATCAATCAGTTTGGATTATTTTTTCTCCCAATCTATCTCTATCAAGTTGGCCAGAATATGCAACCTTTCAGTGGGTATGGTTTGGACAGTATCCAAAAAGGGATGATCACGATCTCACTTTTTTTTCTCTCTGAGCGGCTCGGTATTATCGTAACTTCACTCCCTGTGGGTAAGCTCATTGCAAGATTGGGTTTTACAAAAACAATATTCTTTTCTTATCTATTGCGCTTAGGTTTTTTTGCCCTACTAGTACTGCTAGATCAATATCCCTACTTAGTTGTCTTGGCTGGTCTGCTTGAGGGCATCCAAGCAAGTATGTTTTGGCCAAGCTACTTTACACTATTTAATCGCTACACCGCTCAAAGTAAACTGGGTAAAGACCTAGGTTTTCAACAGTTTTTCCTCCAGCTCTGCACGGTCTTTATTCCAGCGTTAAGTGGTTTTATCGCCTTTCAATTTGGCTTTCCCATTTTATATGGTGTGGTGGGAATACTTTCATTGATAAACTTACTGATAGTCTTTGGGATGCAGGTAGAAAAAAGTGTTGATCAAGTGAGTTGGAAGGAGCTAACCTCGTGGCTGCAAGTCCCTATTTTTGTGAGGTTCTCACTTTCTGCAGCTGGTCGGTATATTCATGATGCTATTTCGTATCTCTGGCCACTCTATGTGTTTTTTGTGCTAGGGACGGTAGAGCGGGTGGGATATCTATACACATTCTCATTATTTTTAGCTCTGCTTGCTGTATATTTTATCGGAATTTATATCGACGAAGTACGCTCTAAAAAATCTTTCTTTGCATCGGGAGGCTTTTTATCACTTTTGTGGGTTTTACGTACACAATCACTTTCAATTTGGGGTATAGCATTTGTTGACGCAGTGGACAAGTTATTGGGTAGTATCCATTGGATGTTTTTTGATGCTATGAGTTTGCGCAGTGCCAAAGGGAGTCAATCATTATCATATTTTATTTATAGAGAGATAGTAACCAGTGTGGTTGGAGCGGTTTTTTGGCTAGTGCTCGCAGCTTTTTTCTGGTATAACCAGGGCTGGAATTCATTATTTATTGCAGGCAGTATAGGAGTTCTCTTATCCCTCCTCATTTCTAACCATAGGTATGAACGATAATACCGATTCAAAAAAAACAGGATTTACTCCACTAGGATCACTCTTTGATTCTTTTGCTATTACCGATAAAGGTGGCTACATTTCACAGGAATTTCAAGATTTTGGATACCGTTTGGCACTAGAGCTTGATGATTTAGCACATAAGAGTTTGTACATGCGGTTGTCAAAAACAGTCGACCGTACGTTGTTGGAGCGTGCTCTTTCATTTGTAAGTGATGCGCAGAATGCTAAAAGCAAAGCTCGACTGTTTATGTGGAAACTGACAGAGCTGAAAAAGGAAAAAAAACAAAAGTGATTTATCAGGTGAAATACGCTAAAATGAAGGCATGGATTGGAAGACGCGGTCGTTTATTGTTGCACTGTTTGTGTTTACCTGTTGGTTGGGGTGGAAGTACTTCACGCGTGGTGAAGTCACACAGTTGGTAGCAACACCTACTCCCGTACCAACCGCAACGCCTGCCCCTGCGAGTCGCACTGCCTCAAAAGAAGATATTGCCAAATTATTAGCCGTCCCCGTCACAGTTACAGGTACTCGCATCGCAACAACATCAGGTAATCTAGCGTTTGCAGCAGAACAAAAAGTGGGATTCATTACCATTTTTGGAGACGGTATTGCTTCAGTAGCAGCAAAACAAGCAATTACTCAGATTAGAGAGACAGTTCCTGGTGAAGTTATGGTGGCAGTTGATCACGAGGGAGGCAGTGTGCAGCGGCTGTCTGGGGCTGGGTTTACAAAACTACCCTCACTACAAGAACTTTGTAAGTCCGAGGATGTTTTATCTCGACAAAAACTTTTTGCTAAAAGCGCAGCGGAGTTGCATGCTGCTGGTGTCAAGATTATTTTTGCTCCAGTTGTTGACTTAGCTAGTAAAAGCGCCGTTTTAAAATCAAGAGTCTGCAGTGATGATGAAGTTACCACGACGGTGGTAAACCAAGAGATGATCAGTGCCTTTATACGAACTGGCATTCTGCCAGTTATCAAACACTACCCCGGAATTGGGGCAACCACACGTGATCTGCACGATGAAATTGACGCGGTTTACCAGCTCCCCAAAGAGCTCAATGTCATCAAGACTTTGCTCCAAGTACAACCCAACGCAGGTGTGATGACAACGTTTGTTTTGGTTACAGGTTTGGCAGAAAATGCTCCCTGTGGCTTGGATTTTAACTGTGTCATGCAGATTGACAAGTATTCAAAACGCACCCTGATCTTTACTGATGCTTTGGAGATGAAATCTGCATTGACAGGAAGTGATCTGCAAACACAAAAAACTCTAGCCCAGGTCTCTAAAGAAGCAGTACTGGCTGGCAACCACGTACTAGTCTATGGCAAAGGTGTAACAAGTAAACAACTACAAGAAGTTCTCAACGAACTCCTTTCAGAGTATGATAGTAATCAGGTATTTCGTGAGAGAGTGGATCGAGCGATTGCCCGCATTGAGAACACAAAAGGAGAGTTGGAAAAAGAAAAGAGTAAAACACCATGAAGCTATTTCAAAATCCCACCTATCGTCTTGCATTTCAATATCTCATGCCACTAGTCTATGCTGTGGTGTTTTATGCGTTCAAAGTTTTACCCAACGAGGCAACCGTAACAAGCACAATTTTGTTTCTCTTAGGATTTTATGTTGGCAATCTGTTGCTTTGGGTAGATGGTCAGTTTTTATATCCGTTTTACAATGAACTACGTACCGAACCTAAACAATTAATTACTCGCTCGGCAGCCTTCGCGATTGTCTTTATTGTACTGGCACTCTTTGTTATCACTTCCAGTGGCAACTACATTGGCTCAGGCCTGATCTTTGGCATTGGCCTCTCGCTGTTTGCAGAGTACTACGCCTACTGCAATCTGCCTGAAGATTTTAATCTCAGGTTTTTGTTTCAATTAAAACGTCCATTAGAGGGTGTGGAAATCAGAAAATTAGTGCATAGTTTTGCTGTAGCGATGGTGGTCTTAACAATCTTATTTTATTTTTAATATGAGTTTTCACTGGTATGGATTTATAATTGGTGTTGCTGCTGTAGTTGGTATTTGGTTGTCTGAGTTGCGTTTGCGTAAGTATCATATTGATGAAAAAAAATTTGAACAAACACTCTGGCTTGCCGTAGTTGCAGGATTTATTGCTGCTCGAGCTTGGCATGTTGTAACCGATTTTCACTTATACCATGATAATCTCTGGGCGATCTTATATGTTTGGCAAGGTGGACTGAGTATTATTGGTGCACTACTAGGGGCAGTCAGTGTAGTCAGTATCGCAGCGTACGTATCGAAAGACAAGCAGTTTTTGTTACAGTTTTTAGATATTGCTGTTTTTGGTTTGCCAGTTGCCCAAGCGATCGGTCGAGTTGGCAATTATAGTAACCAAGAGCTATATGGGCTCCCCACGCAGCTACCTTGGGCGATCTATATTCCACTCGAAAAGCGACCGCTAAACTTTTTAGAAGTGGGGTACTTCCATCCGCTCTTTGCCTACGAAATGGTTGCAACGGCCCTGTTTGCAGGAATAGTCTGGCTGCTTGAGAAAAAGAAGTACAACTTACAGATTGGGAGTGGGCGCCTGGCGCTTACGTATGTGCTGTATTACTCAGTGATTAGATTTTTACTAGATTTTTTAAGAATTGATAGCGCTGTAGTATATGCTACTCTAGGTATCAACCAACTGGTTTTGTTATTCACAATCACGCTGGTCAGTATTCTCTTAGTACTACGATACAGAAATGCCTATGCACAATAAAACACCATATTGGGTACTTGTTTTAGCTGGAATACTACTGGTAGGTTTCGTATATCAAGCAGGTCTATATCAAAAAATTTCTGTAGTGCCTACTCCGCAAAAACCGAGCACTGCGCCTATCGCATCTGAGTCTCCACAAGACCAGGTGTACCAGAGTGTTGCCGCAGCCCCTGACCGTGGTACAGTTGCACTGAGAGTGGGAGAGAATGTGCAGCAGGTAGAAGTCGTAAAAACGACAGACAGTATTACCCTTGGCTTGAGTGGTCGTAGTGAAATTGGGGCAGATGGGATGCTTTTTGTCTTTCAGCAGGCAATGATGCCGCGATTTTGGATGAAAGAGATGCAGTTCCCACTCGATATAATCTGGATCAGTAGTGGCAAAGTTGTAGATATCACAGAGCAGGTACCTGCTCCTGATCCAAACACTCCACTGGATGAGTTACCTACCTTTGCGCCGAGGGCACCTGTAGAGTGGGTACTTGAAGTTCCCGCTGGGACAGCAGAGAAAAATAGCTGGAAAGTAGGGACAAACGTTACTGAAATTGCTCCGTTAGTTTCAGAGTAACTCGCTACTATCAACGAGTCCTGCCTTACCCTGAGAGCAGAGGATGAGCTTTCTTCTTAAAAATGGTATCATCAGTCTATGTCTCAAATCCAGCCTGCCGGGGGACGTCTCCTGCAGAGTTTGCAATCCCGCATATCACCTTCTACGCAGAACCTATTTGCAGGTACTCCGCTAGTTGTTTCGCCCCAACATGTGCCGTCAAGCCAAGTTGATCAACAGGATCAAGCTACCATCGAGCCTCCTGCTGAACAAGGGTCTAAGACTGCTTCTGCAAACCCAAGTGAAGATCTGGATGCAGCTCAAAAGTTAGCAATTTTTGAAGAAGTTTTACAACAAGTCGAAACAGGTGCAGTTCCCCCTGAAATGATCTCAAACTCAGCATACGCACCACAGCAAGCAGTTGTCAGTGCACTCGATCCAACTGCTGTCTACACTCCATCAGAAGATTCAGGACTATTTGCCCAAGCTATTCCTGCAGCAGTCGATCAAGCACAAGCGCAGCTGCAGCAACAAATGCCGATCTCAGTTGGAGGAAAAAAAGAACATTTGGAAGGTGCTTCACTAGGTGTCAGTGCCTCTGAGCTCCCTATAGATATTCAGTATGTAGAAGAAGAGAAGTCAGCTGAGCTGCCGCCTGAAGTTGAAAGTTATATTGAACACGTTCAGGAAGCAGCACAGACGCAGCCAGAACGAATCGTGATCGCAGAAGAGCCATCGGTTGCTTCTAGTAGCGCACCAACTCCTCCACGCATCGTACGGGTTTTACCACTCACTAAGGCGCAAGAAGAGATGGGGTTGAAAAAAGGTACGGCATTCAGCATCAGGTGGCTTGTTGAGTTTGGACACAAAATTGCTAAAGCTCTAGTTGGGCAGGTAGTGTACCGAGAGAACTAGGGTACCTCTCCACTACAGCTCTTTCTCCTAAAATGGTATTATTACTAGGTATATCTTGATTTGCATGCATGCTTAACCAACCAAGCCAACTCAATCAACTCATAAGTACCCTGGGAGGGATTGGGTTGCTGCTGCTTATTTTCCTAGGCTCACTGGCACTGGTAGCGGGGTTGGCATACCTAGGCTTACTGTGGTGGAAGAACCGCAATCGAGAGCGGTACGCCCTTGATTTTGTCACACTTTTGATCCGCGTACCCAGAGATAGTGAAACAAAAATTGATGCAGCTGAACAAATGTTTGCAGGACTCTATTCCCTCAAGAAAACTGGTTTTGGCGCAGATTGGTTTGGCACGGAAGATTTTTTTGCTCTTGAAATAGTTGGTCTTAAAGAAGAGATCTGTTTTTATGTTAGTTGTCCACGTAAAATTCGTGATCTAGTGGAGAAGCAGATCAATGGGGCCTACCCAACTGCAGAAATGAAAGAAGTTGAGGAAGTTAATATTTTTAGTGAAAAAGGAAAAGTAGCTTTTGCTTCACTGAGTCTGGAGAAAGGCAGTCACTATCCTATTAAAACTTTCAAAGATCTTCCAACCGATGGATTATCACTGCTTACTTCTGGACTTGCTAAGATGGACTATGGCGAAGGTGCGATTATCCAGCTTTTACTGCAGCCAATTGGTGCTAGCTGGAAAAAGAAAGCGCGCGATTTTATTTCTAAGGAAAAAAAGAGAGAAGCAGATCCAGAAAAAGCTACCTACTCTCATGATCCTAAAGAAATGGAAGCTATTAGTACCAAGACAGAAAAAAACGCCTTCCAAGTTGCCATCCGAGTTGTTGTCTCTGCTCCCAATGACCACCTGGCAGAATCGCACCTTAATAACATTGTAGGTGCATTTGCACAGTATTCATCTGCCTACAACGCTTTCCAGCGCACAACCCTATTTTTGAAACACTTCTTTATGATTGACTTTTTGTATCGCTACATGCCGCTTTTTAATCGAGGGACGAGTATTCTAAACACTGAAGAACTTGCCACTATTTTTCACTTGCCAAATAAAACTGTAGAGACGCCACACATCAAATGGTTGAACGCAAAAAATGCTCCAGCACCAAACAATATCCCCAATGAAGGTTTGTATTTAGGAGCTTCAAAATATCGTGGTATTGAGCGAAAAGTGTATATGTCACTTGATGATCGCCGTCGCCACATGTACATCATTGGAAAAACAGGTACCGGTAAGTCAGAGTTTTTGAAGGAGATGATCTTGCAAGATATTGAGGCGGGGCACGGCGTCTGTGCCATCGACCCACATGGAGAGTTTGTGGAAGATATTTTGCAGTTGATGCCACCTGAGCGCGCTGACGATGTGATTTACTTCAATCCTTCTGACCTTGACCGACCGATGGGTATGAACATGATGGAGGCAGACACAGAAGAACAACGACACTTTGTGGTGGGATCGGTGATTGGCTTGATGTATAAGCTCTATGACCCACACCGAACTGGTATTATCGGACCGCGGTTTGAACATGCCATTCGTAACGCTATGTTGACGATCATGTATAAAAAAGGCACTACATTTATTGAGTTAGTGCGCACGATGACAGACTCAAAGTATGTAGATGAGTTATTGCCGTATGTAAAAGATCCAATTGTGAAACGCTACTGGACCGATCAGATTGCTCAGACCAGCGATTTTCATAAGTCAGAGGTTTTGGATTACATCGTTTCAAAGTTTGGCAGATTCGTGACCAATAAAACAATGCGCAACATCATTGGCCAGCCGTACAGTGCTTTCAACTTCCGCCAAGCAATGGATGAGAAGAAGGTGATTCTATGCAATCTTTCTAAAGGTATTTTGGGTGAGGAAGATGCTAAATTTTTGGGACTAATTCTTGTACCAAAAGTATTGACAGCCGCAATGAGCCGCCAAAACATCCCGATGGCCCAGCGTCATGACTTTTTCCTGTATGTAGACGAGTTTCAAAACTACGCTACCGAAGACTTTGCGGTCATTCTTTCTGAGGCACGTAAGTATCGTCTTAACTTAACCGTGGCCAATCAGTTTATCGGACAGATTGACGAAGAGGTCAAAAATGCAGTGTTTGGTAACGTCGGTAGCATCGTCTCGTTCCGTATCGGTGTGCCGGACGCCAACTTCTTGCAGCATGAGTTTACGCCAATATTTAATGAGACGGATCTAACTAATGTAGAAAAATACCATGTTTATATCAAGACGATCGTGAAGAACGAACCAGTTGCGCCATTTAGTATGTCGCTTGTCAAAGACATGAGTCTTGTAGAAGCGCGGATGAATCCACAACAAGCTGAGATGATCAAACAGCTTTCTCGTCTTAAGTACGGCAAAGACAAAGATATCGTAGAAGCAGAGATAAAGAGTAGAAGTAATTTGTAAAACAAAGTTTTTTATTTAAACTATGCAGGAAACTTCTTCTCGAATTACCGAAAAAGACATTTCTTCGGAACCACATATTGAGGAAGTTAGACGTCAGTATACGTTGCTTCGTGGTGATGTTAACCAACCACCAGGTATATCAGTTGTTATTCCAGTATATGCAGAGGGTGAAACTGCTGAAAATGTTATACGCTGCTTAGCGAGTGTTGTACGCAACAAACCAGATTTACAGGCAGAAGTCATCGCAGTTGTTAATGGAAGTACTGAACAGTTGCAGGCCGCCTCTGAGTTGTTTGAAAAAATGCAAGAAGTAGGAATCCGGGTAGTTCAAGTAGCCTTCGAGCCAGAACTCGAAAAACTAGGTAAGATTCTTGGTGCACGGCAGGCAGGCATCGATGCTGCTGCGGCAGACAAAGTAATCATGGTTGATGCAGACTCAGTTGTTTCTCCAGGCTGGATACAAACATATGCCACGGGCTTAGAGGATCACGCTTTTGCTTACGGACCAGTCAAAATTCAGAAAACAGGCGATCCCGTCCATGATGTAACAGCGAGTATTAGCACTGTAGCAAAAACACTAAAAAGACATGCCGGTATTCCTCCCATGCAAGGTGGCAACCATGGTATGAATAAGCGACTACTGCCCAGTCTGGGAATTACAGCAGAGGCAGTCTATGCCGCTGTGAGGCGCAACGAACAGGAGTTGGCACATAGCCACGGCGCACAATTTCTTGGAGAAGCCTGGATCGATACACCCAATGGCTATGCTCAAAGTGGCAAGACTGGGTTGGAGTTTTTGCGGATGTATATGAGTAATACACTCCAGCGTAATTTTGAAATGATAGCACGTAAGGCTATGCGTGGGAGTTAAAATTTAATTTTTGGTTCGCGCTTCATAATCTTTGACTACTTGCTGGCAGTACAAGTATCGCCCATAATCAAACGCTCGCTCCTGTAGACTTTGCTCACCTGAAGTTGTGCTCACCTGCACTGCTTCTCCCAAAACTTTGCCAACGGTACTACTCAGTTCACCAGTGCGTTCTCCTACGGTTTTAAGTTGTTCTGTGGCATTTTCGGATAAGAGTGGGACCTCTACAGCCGCCAGTGAGTTTTGTGGAGATTCAGGTGCGACAATCGAACGAGTAGGGATAAACGTAAGTTTTTCAGCTAAAAGAGCAGGCAAGCCAGCGCCTCCAGTAAAGTACACATATCCCACAAATATTCCCAACACAACACATATAGCAATACTAACACGCACAATCATATCCCCATGGTACCATGCCTGCTAATTGTTTTCTCTACGTAAAAAGTGATATGCTTTATTCCATGTTTAGAACTACAGTCATACTCAGTGCATTTATCTTTTTAATCGTATTTACGATGGTCTATCTACTCCAGCTCATTGGTGTTTTACCCAGTGACCTCAACCAATTCATCGGAATGTAGACGAAGTGACAGTGTTTGCGAGTGAGGAACATTATTCGTAACGAAGTGCCTCGATAGGTGAAAGATTGGCAGCTCGGCGTGCCGGGGCAGCGCCAAAAATTAACCCCACAACAGTCGAAACTCCTAGTGCTAGTCCCACTGCAGCTGGAGTTACTTCTGCAGGAATAAATGATTGGAGTGCCAGAGTTCCCAAGAAGGCAATGAGTAGTCCAATGCCACCACCAATTACTGAGAGTACTGCTGCTTCAATTAAAAATTGGAACATAATTAAATTGGGTGTAGCGCCAAGAGCTTTACGCAGTCCAATTTCTCGTGTTCGCTCGGTCACCGAGACTAGCATGATATTCATAATACCAATGCCACCAACTAGCAGAGAAATGCCTGCAATGCCGCCTAAACCTACCGTTAATACGTTCAATACTTGGTTAATAGTTTTAAGGATCTCTGCCTGATTTACTACGGAAAATTCATCAGTGTCAAGTTTTTTACCCATCTCATTCTCCATATTTTTAATATGTTCTGCGATGTTTTCCGTGGTAGTAGTTTTAACTATAATCTGTGAGATTTTATTAGTATCGTATTTTTTGAGTACTGTTTTCAGTGGTACATAGGTATAGGTATCATAGGAAGGTCCCCCAAAGCTATTTCCTTTTTTTTCAGCAACACCCAGCACTGTAAATGTCTGCCCACCGATCTTGACTCGCTTGCCTATAGGGTCAATGTTGCCAAACAGTTTGTCGCTAATTTCATACCCCAAAATTGCTACCGAACTGCCATCGTTTTCCTCAGCTTCGTTAAAAAATCTTCCCTCAACGACGACAAGATTGTTGGCTTGTGTGTAGTTTGCGGTAGTTCCTAAAATAGTTGTAGTTTTTGAACTCTGCTGAAACTCAATTCTATCTGTTTGTTGGTTGAGCGGTGCCACAACGCTGACATCAGTACGCATCCGCTCGAGTATTTGTACCTCACGCATTGTCAATTTATTATTGGCGACAGCTGATTCTTGTGCTTCTTGGTTAAATCCACCATTTTCGCCAAAAATATCACCAGGGAAAATGAGCACTGTGTTTGCACCAAGCTCATTAAACTCTTTTGTTACATAGTTAGAAAGTCCAGTGCCAATTGAGGTCAAGAGCACCACTGAGCTTACGCCGATAATAATGCCAAGTGTTGTTAAAAACGCCCGTACCTTATTGGTAAAGATTGCCTTGAGTGCGATTAAAAAAATATCTTTCATATCACTTTTGTATACATTTATTCTCTCATCTCACTTGACAAGTTCTTTTTGTATTTTGCAAATTTATTTTTTCCATCACTAATAATTCTGCCATCTCGAAATACTACAAGTCGTTCTGCCACAGCCGCCACATCTTCTTCGTGAGTGACCATGATGATGGTGCGATTTTCTGCATGTAGATCTTGCAAAAATCGTTTAATATCTTCTCCTGATTTTGTATCGAGGTTGCCGGTTGGCTCATCGGCAAAAATAATACTTGGATCATTGATCAGAGCTCGAGCAATTGCTACTCGCTGTTGTTGTCCACCTGAGAGTTGCGCTGGCGTATTTTGTAATCTGTCCCCCAAGCCCACCTTTTCAAGCATTACTTTTGCACGAGCGATTCGCTCCTTTTCAGGGACTTTGGCGTAAACTAGTGGCAATGCGACATTGTCTATAGCTGAGGTCCGTGCGAGTAAGTTAAACTGTTGGAAGACGAAGCCAATCTCCTTGTTTCTCAGTCGCGCACGCTCAACCTCATTGTATGTAGTGACATCCTTTTCTCGAAGTAAAATCTTGCCACTACTGGGTTGTGCCAACATGCTTGCAACTTGAAGAAAGGTTGATTTTCCGCTACCTGAATGACCCATAATGGCCACAAACTCACCAGCGTGCACCGTTAAACTAACATCATCTAGTGCACGAATAATACTGTCACCCATTTGATACAGTTTAGAAACATGCTGCAGCTCTAATATCATGACGGATCTTCTGGTGAAAGCACTTGATCGTCTTTTTGCAGGCCGGATACTACTTCCACCTTCTCATCTGTTTCTAGACCAACTTCAATCTCTCGCTCGGCATAGGTTTTTTCACCAGTTTTGACATCAACATACGTTTTTCCGTCACGTTGACGAGTCACAATCAGCGGGATGGTGAGGACATCAGTTTTTGACTCAAGCTCAATGGAAATATCGCCATTCATCCCAAGGCGGATGAGAGAGCTGCTCTGTGCTGGCGAAAGTCCAAAGGTTACTTCAAAAACGGTGCCACTTTCACCTTGTTTACTCGCATACGAAATGGATTTTACAGAAGTCTGCAGGATTTCATCAGGAAAGGCATCGAGCGTAAGTTTGGCTGCTTGCCCAACTGCAACCTTTGCAATATCAGCTTCATCAACTTCTGCAACAAACTCTAACGTATCAGGATTAACAATCTCAAAGTAGTCAGTAGCGCTCAGGACAATCCCTGGTGTTGTGGCAGGGGCACTGGTGATAATGCCAGGGAATGGGGCCGAGAGTACTGTGTTGCGAATAGCAATGTCTCTAATCTCTACATCTAATACTTCATTATTCAGATCCCATTGCGCCTGATCTTTCTGGCGCAACTCTCGCTCAGGTAAGGTTCTATCTTGGGTATCATCAAGGCGTTGCTCCCAATCAGAACGCTCTTTCATATAGAGGTTAAGGTCTTGCTGCAGTTGCTTTTGGAGGGTGGCTTGATCAATTACAGCGACTGTTTGCCACTTTTTTACTCTGTCACCTTCTTGTACATTGACGCCAACAAGTTTCCCACCCACGGCAAAGCGCAGCCGCGCTTTTTCCCGTGCATCCACAACGCCTGAGATATCGAGTGTTTTAGTGATGTTTTCCTGTTGGGGGGTAACAAAGATAATTTCTTTGCTTTGTGCGCGTGCCTGACTAAACCACCAGACTGCACCGCCAACTGCAAGGACAGCTAAAATCGTAATAAGAAGCCAGTGTTTTTTGATAACTCCCCAGGCACTAGAAAAAAATGAACGCATAGATGCATCTATCATACACTGCCTGACAGTCGTGGAAAAGGGTATATAAATGGTGCTATTGGCAGGGTATAATATACACGTGCCGCAAACAGGTGATAGTAGCGATCATGCCACTGTTGCCATACCAAACATGCAAGCGCGTATAGCTCAATTGGTTAGAGCACCGAGCTTATACCTCGGGGGTTCTAGGTTCGAGTCCTAGTATGCGCACTGTATAGCAAGGTTTCTATACGAGGTCTATTGTCTACATTTAAAAGTTTACTGTTTCTTGCTGCCAAAGCAAGAAAATAGTTATAGAAGAGTCACACCTGCACTTATCATTTGTGTGTTAATTTAGAGCAAGAGCAGTAAGACAGCTCCGATTCCGAGTGTCACGAGTCCTGCCTTCAACCAGTTACCCCAATCCTCTGGGCCGGTTTTTGGCAGTTCCTGAGGAGGTACTGGCTGTTGTGGTGTAGGGGTTGTCTGTGCAACAGGAGAAGTACAGGTGACTGAAGTGACGTTGGTATCGAGTCTGCAGCGTCCACCGTTGTTTGTCTGGTAGCAGATATGTGCAGCATTTGAACAGTCTGCATTAGTAGTACATTGTGCATTGCAACCAATGGTCGGTGTTGGGGTAGGAGTGCTGACCGTTGGAGGGGTTGGTGTTGGAGTTGGGGTAGGTGTTGTTGCAACACTACAAGATACAGAGCTGGTATTAGCGGTTAAGCGACAGCGTTTGCCCTCCGAAGTTGCAGCACATGAGTAGCCACTATCTACAGTTTTACACTGCTCATCGTTGTCACACGCTAGATTACAGCCATATGAGGGGATATTGAAAGATGACGAACAGTTAGAGGCTGTACTAGTACTGCCTGCAGTGGTGACACTTACAACATTATCAATTTTGTTATAGTAGCCAGATTTTACCTTCACTTTAATTTCTGCGGTTTTCTCACCTTGGAAGGCATCATATGAAGCGACGTACTTGCCGTTCTCAAGTTTAAATATACCTGGTTCTAGGACTTCAAGTGCAGCAGGGATCGCATCAGTCATCGTAACTTTACCCGTTGTGATGCGATCTGCTTTAACTCTGATTCTGTAGTAGAACTCGCTGTTGCGGTCTAGATTGGTGTTGTCAGCAATTAACGTAGCACTAGGCTCCTTATTTGCACTCAACGGTGCATTGTGCATCTGTTTATCAATACATTGTGCTACACCATCTGGTTTAACCTCAACAATGTGTTTGCAAGTGTTGTCGGTAGTAGTACCTGTGGTGACAGCTACAGTGTTGTTAAAGCTACCAGGTGCAACACTAGCGGCGATCTTCACCTTAAAAATGATCTCTGCAACTTCTGGATTTCCTTCAGTTGCTTTTTCGCCAAAAGTGGAAGGCATAAGTTTGGTGATTACTTCACGGCCACTAACAACTTCTTTTGTCAGTCCTGGGGTATTTTTACTGTCGTTTTCTACTAGTGTGATGCCGACAGGAAGTGTGTCTTTGACAGTTACAGTCTTACCATCTGGGATCTTGCCGGTAGCTTGGATTTTAATTGAGTAGTAGTACTCACTACCGCGAATCACAGTATCGCCACTGCCAATGAGCGAGACTTTGTTGGCTGCATCAACTGTATACGCTGTTTTTTCTTTACAACTAGCAGTCCCAGTTGGGGTAGTTTTGAGGGCAATACTGCAGTTTTGGGTGCCTTTTTGTCCATTGCCCATATCGGTAGTAGTGACCGTGTTTGTAAAGGTAAATGGTTGGACTTTTGCAGCTACTTTAACACGATATTTTGCAACTCGTTGTCCAGCTGCATCAAACTTACCAAAGGTAATGGTAACTTTACCAGCTGCGTGTGTGATTGCATCAGCATCACTTGTTGGTTGTTCACCACTTGGTAAAAAGGTTGTATTAGCATCTAAAGTATCGAGGAGTTTAACTTCGCCATCAGTAGCTGCCGTAGCAGAAACAGGCACACGGTACTCAATGACACTGCCTGGTGTAACCACAGCATTTACACCAAGTTTTTCTAGAGAAAGATCCGCTTTGACTAAATATGCTTCTTTGGTTCCACATTGTGCTGCACCTGAAACTGGTGGCGGAGGGGGAGGTTGAGCAACGGTAAAGGTGAGTTTGCATTCAGCTGGAGTATCTGCTGCTGCTTTTGGTTGTGATGCGGGTGCATTAGGTGCAACAGGTCCTGCAACTTGCTGCTGTCTCTGTGAAACGAGTACGCCAGCTACGCCTACCACCAAGAAAAGTACTGCTGCAAGCGCTCCACCAACAATTTTCCACTGTTTCTTTGCCGTACGCGTGTTGGTTCCACTAGAAACACTAGCAGCTGAGTTTTGATGCTCTTTTTCGTACATAGCTTGTGGTTCTGTAATTTTATTTAACATACATGGTAGCTCTCGCTAGAGTGAGGAGTTGTCTCCTCCCGTTGTTGCATCCTTACAGCAAACAGTTGCCTGTCCATCGGCCGTATTAGGACAACTGATGGAACTAATCTGAGTCTTGTAACGTGCACAGGAGCCGATGTCACAAGTCCCACCCGCATTGATACACGCCTGTTTCTGTTCAGTAATAGATGGCGTAGTGGTTTGTTGAGAATCTGCAGATGGTACGCAACAGACCGAACCTGGTAGTTCACTACAATTTGCATCAGATCGAGTTTCTCCCTTGCAAGCAGTGAGGCTAGGGATAATACAGCGTGGCGTACCTCCAGTACCTGCTGGGAGAGAACTACAACGAGGCTGAGTTGCTTTAGCTGGATCTTTTTTACAACAAATCTGGCTAACGTTGGGGCAGCTGTATTTAGGCACAGCCTGACCAGTGCCTGGTAAAGAAATGAACTCGGTTTCACCAATTGCAGCACAGGCTCCCAAGTCTGATACACAGCTGTAGTTGGCAGTGTCACTTAATGGACAAGCTGTTTGCGTCCCTGTTGGAGGCAGTTCCATTTGAGGAGGGGTGTACGTTCCTGGTTCCTGTGGGGTAATATCACAGCGTGCTGCATAGGTACCTGCTGAAGGAATTTGATACCGAGCAACATAGCCACTGCCATCATAGGTAGTTGTCAGGTTTTGATATGAACCGCCATCTTTGGAGATCGATATCTGACCGCTTGAAACAGTCCCTGTGTACTTACATTTGAAGTTTAAGTAGCCATTAATAGTTGGTGTTCCAACTTTATTGCCATTGGCTGCACAAGCACTATAGTCATTACTTGGAGTTGTACTAGCCACTCCGCAGAGGTTCAAACACATGCCACCAGTTGGTGGAGGAGGGTTGACTGGTTTTGGTTTAACGGTAATAGGTTTACCACACTGCGTACACGCTTCAAAACCACTAGCACATTGAGCAATTGATGGATTTGCACTACACCACTTGGTCTGTGTAAGTTGAACATTTGCGGCAATGTAGTAGTCACCAGGAGCAATACTAGTAGTATCCCAAGTGAAGTCACCTCTACTCGGTACGGTATTTACAATTTCGGTCCAGGGGTTAACTCCATTAACTGGACAGTAACTTGCTTGTTGGCGAGCATAGTAGACTTTAGAGGTGATGAAGTTGGTAGCATTTACACTAATAGCAACGCTATCACCTTGAGTTACTGAGTCAGGGAGGGTAATGTTGTTGCATGCCCCAGGTGTTTCAGCAGCTACGATTGTGACTTCCTTACCACATTGTTTACACTCACCAAATTGAGTGCCACAAGCACCTGAAGGATTTGCACTACAGTTCGTTCCGTTAGTAAACTTAGAAGTTGCAGCAACATAGTACTTACCAGGAGCAAGTCCAGCAGTATTCCAGCTGTACTTAGCTCCTACATTTTCTACTGCAGGGATCACCCCTTGTAGAGTCTGCCATGTATTTGCAGGACAATAATCTTGGCGTGTAGGCGCATAGTGCAGTCCAAAAGACTCAACACCTTTGCCAGTTAGTCCAACTTCAATAGTTGAGCCAGCTGTAATATTGTCGGGAATTGAGATGCTGTCACAGGACACTTGGACTGGAGGAGGTGCTGCCTGACAGTTTTTAACCCGAATCATTCCCACACCAACAATCTTGTCTTGTGGGGCTGTATCAATTTGCATGTCAACTTGGTACATACCACAATCAGTTGGCCCTGGCTGCCAGGTACCTGTTATTTCAGTGGATTGACCACCATTGACGGAAAAATCTTTCCAGCCTGTTGCATACTTAAACGTCTGCTTTGTCCCTTGGAACTTATCATCAGAACCTTTATGAATGTTGTAGATTTGTTCTTCACTAAATTGTGAGTTCTCATCTACTCTCACCCAGGTGCCATTTACCAAAGCCTCATCAATTTTGAAGACCAGCAATTCATGTTTATCATTTACCGTAGAGTCTTTTTCATTTTGAACAGGCACCGTGAAAGATACAGTCTCGCCTTTGGATTGGTCATAATAACTGTTTGGATCGCTCACATTAGAACTGGCTGGCTTGTATTTTGACGCTGACGACGAGTTCGGAGCTGAGGTTACTTTAACTACCAGTCCCGAACTAGTTTTTGCATTATCATAGTAGGCTGCTTGCTGACGGACGTCTTGATTTTGCTGCTGTAGGTAGTAGGCAACTCCACCACCAACGACAATAACTAAAAAGAACACAATTGCTAGCAAGTTTTTGCCAGTAAAACCGCTCCGCTTGGGGGGAGGAGTTACTGGTGTATCAAGTGTTGGTGCTGTTGGGGTAGGTGGCTGATCAGACGGAGTTTGTACACTTTCTTGTGCTGCTGAAGTACCAATTTTATCAGCTAGACTCTGTTGTAAGTTGTCAATGTCTTGATGTGGAGTTGTAACAGTTTTGGGAATACTTGATTGTGGGGTGCCATGAGAGGGTAAAACTTTAGGTGGTACTACAGGCATTGGTGATGCACCTAATCCTGAAGTACTGCTGGTAGATGCGGCTGCGTTTATCATTTTGTAACACCAATGCCAGCCAATAAAATGGCTGCACTAATCAGAATACAGAATAAGAGAAACAACGGTCAAGTAGGTAAATGTCAGTTCAGCATAATCGGCTTGAGTCCAGGAAGGACTTGGCCACTGAGGAGCTCAAGGGCTGCACCACCCGCTGCAGAGACATAACTAAACTTATGTTCAACATGAAAATAGCCTGCTGCAGCAATAGTATCTCCACCACCAATCACTGTTTTTGCAGTAGTTTTAACGATTGCTTTAGCTACTGATTTTGTGCCTTCTGCAAAGAGTGGATTTTCCCAAACCCCCATTGGTCCATTCCAGAACACGGTGCCAGCTTTAGCAATAATCTCGCTGTAGAGCTTGCGTGTTTTGGGGCCGATATCTAAATAAAACAACTGTACAGACTCGTCAGTGTCAGCCATGTGCGTGTGCAGATCAACAACCTGTACCCGAGATTCACTCTTGGTCTCTAAACTTGGAGCAGCAACAACATCTACTGGGTATAAAATTTTTGGCAGCGGAATATATCCATCTTTCAGTATTTTTTCTGTTTTGTGCTCAGCAATGATTCGCCGAGCCACTTTGCTATAGTCTTTTTCAGCAGCTCCTGCTCCAATTTTCTCTTCCACAAAGGAGCGGTAAATCTCAAAACCTTCTGCTTTCAAAAAATTATTGGCTGCAGCTCCACCTATCAAGACGATATCAGCCAGTTTACTGAGATTTTGCAAGGCTCCCACCTTGTCTGAGATCTTGGCACCACCCAATACAACGACAAATGGACGTTTTGGCTCTTCCATCAGCGCATAAAGTGCAGATACCTCTTCAGTGAGTGCTAATCCTGCAAAACTGGGCAGGTACTCAGTGACACCAACCACAGAAGCATGCTCTCGGTGTGAGGCAGAGAAAGCTTCATTGATGTAAACGTCAGCCACACTGGCGAGCTGCCTGGCAAACTCAGGATCATTTTCTTTCTCCTCTTTGTGATAACGTAAATTTTCTAACAAAAGCACCGTCCCAGGCTGTTGCTGGGCAACTGCCTCATGGACAGCCGGTCCAACTGTAGCACTGCAGTATGCTATAGGAATTCCAAAATTTTTGTGAATGTGTTCAGCAATCGGTCTCAAGCTGTATTTTGGATCCTGCGGCTTTTTTGGGCGTCCTAGATGGCTCATGAGTATAACTTTGGCATGATTTTTAATCAGTACTGCAATGGTAGGGAGGGCGCGACGGAGTCGACGGTCATCAGCTACTTGCCATTTGCCTGACACTTCTTTGAGCGGCACATTAAAATCCACCCGCACAAGCACGGTTTTGTTTTTAATTACTTCTGGAGTGACGGTAGCAAGTTTGAACATGTGCACTATGGTATACAACATACATTATTTACTTAGAAACTGAAAATGTACAGGATAAAATCAAAATCTGTGGTATACTTCACCTCACTCAATTTGAAAGGAGTTCCCAAACGTTTTATGGCTAAAAAAACAGCTAGTACAACTACAACAGAAGAAATAAAGCAGGATGTGGCAGCAGCTACTCCTCAAAAGGAAACAGCAAAGCCTGCACAAGCAGTAGCTAAGAAAAAAGTTCCCAAAACTCAAGAAGCTCAACCTGTTCAAGAAGCTGCTCCCGCAGCAGTTCAAGAGACAGCACCAGCTCCTGAGATTACAGAAAAAGCACCCACTCCAAAAGCAGAAAAAACAAACAAGACCGCACCTAAAACAATGGCAGAGCTAATGGCTGCTCAAGCAGACGCACTCACCGTACCACAACGTGGTTCTACCGTTAGTGGTGTCATTACCACTATCACCAAACGCTCGATGGTAGTTGATATTGGCGGCAAAACAGAAGCAGTCGTTGCTGACAAAGAGTTTGATTTAGCGCGCGATTATATCGAGAGCCTCAAGGTTGGCGAAAAAATTGAAGCACAAGTTGCTTCAGAAGAAAATAACCAAGGTCAGGTCTTGTTATCACTCAAACAAGCTGCTCTTGATTCTCGCTGGGATTACTTTGCTGACATGATGGAAAAAGGCACGATACTTGAAGCTAAAGGTGTTGATATAAACAAAGGTGGTTTAATTGTCGTCGTCAATGGTGTTCGTGGATTTGTTCCCTCTAGTCAGTTTGGCAAAGCATTGGTTGGCAAGTTTGCAACCTTGCGTGGTAAAACTATCACCGTCAAAGTCATTGAAGTTGATCGTGAAAAGAATCGCTTAATCTTCTCAGAACGTCATGTATCTGAAGCAGATGAGATTGCTCAAAAATCTCAAGCGATTGACGCAGTAAAAGTAAACGAAATCTACGAAGGTGTCGTTTCTGGAGTCATGCCATTTGGGTTATTTGTAACGGTTGAAGTGCCTGTCGCAGGTGAAGCTGAGGGAGCTGTTGGTCAGGTCGAAGGACTCGTCCACATTTCCGAAATCTCCTGGGAAAAGGTTTCGCATCCAAAAGATTACCACAAAGTTGGCGATCGTTTGAAAGTGCGTGTCCTGGGTCTTGATGAAAGAACTGGTAAACTCAACTTATCAATTAAACAACTCAGTGATGATCCATGGGTAAAAGTTGGTGAGCGCTATGAAGTGGGCATGAGTGTAACAGGTACTGTTTCACGCATCGAGCCATTTGGCGCTTTCATCAATGTTGAACCAGGTGTGGATGGCTTAATTCACTCCTCCAAACTTGATGGACAGAATACCTTGAAAAAAGGTGATAGCGTAACCGTCAACGTCGAGAGTGTTGATCCCGAGCAACGCCGCATGAGTCTCAGTCTTGTTTTGACTGAATTACCAATGGGTTATAAGTAAACATACCAGGAGGAAACTATGGCAAAACAACGAATGATAGTCACAGATGATCAATTGCTGATAGATATGGAACTCTTGTTCAATGCAATTCGCGCTGCCAACGGTGATTGGGAAAAAGTAGAGCAGGATATGAACGCCTACTTAGAAGCCATCATCAGCATGACTCGAGCTCAAGAATAAGTGTTGAAAACGAAGATACGGCTCCTCGTGAGGATAATAAATATTTATCTATATTTGTTATGCAAGCGAGGAGTTTTTGCTTGCTATACGGCTGTGGATTACTCGAAAAATTGCTTGATATATGATATAATACCACTATATCGAAAACGAAAAAGGATTGTATGACATACGTGATTGCTTGTGGCGATGAGGGAGTGCAGATCAATGAAGGTACTCGTTTGGCAGTGGCTGGCAGTGGATTTCGCATGGAAGGTTTTTCTGAAGTTGTTACAATTTTTAAAGAACTATTTGAGGCTGAACTAGTAATTGCTTCCAATGAAGAAAACGAATGGGTCAAGCAAAAACTTGATCTGCGTACTTGGGAGCAGGTCAATGCGAGTAGCCAACAACATATTCAAGCAGTTGCTGACTTAGTAGGGGTACCATATGCAGGATTCCTGCCATTTTCAGATCCTAAAGAACTAACAGGTGGTATTAAAGGGCATATGGTTCGTCCACATGGGGTGCACTTTGCCAATAAAATTGCCTTTACCCTTGGGGGTGGTGAGCAAAAGTATAGTTTAGGAAGTTATCTAATTAGTGCTGACTGGGTAGCTCAGGCTCCAGAAAACCTCGTCAAAGATGTGATTGGTACTCAAGTAGAGTTTTATAATCGCTTGGCTGGTCGCACGCTAGAAAGTATTACAGAAACAGCAGGCTCACTCGGGGAAGAAACTGCAGAAAAAAATAAAGCAGTACTCCAAAAACTAGGCTTTGTAAAATAATCCCTACTTTTTTTAGCTAGGATTTAATCCTCAACTTCTGTACAATTGCAGTAACAATCGAGTTTCGTTCTCCGTGTAATCAACCAAACTGACATACGATCACATGTATCTTTAAAGATTAATAGGCCACTTGCAATTGAGAAACTTTGTTTTATAATAATGTTTCTGTTCGGGAAAACAGTAGATATTGTGTCGTGAATTATTCCGCCACAATCCCTCACAACCCATTTCAAAAAGTAAATAGAAAACAGGCCATAAGAGATTGGGCCCTTAGCTCAGTTGGCTAGAGCGCCTCATTTGCAATGAGGAGGTCAAGAGTTCGAGTCTCTTAGGGTCCACAAGTAAATAGTTGGGTAGTTAACTAGAAAACGGCGGGTTCGCCTACTGTTTTCTAGCTAGCGACTCAAATGATTTGCTCTTTAACAAGTGAAGAAAAGAAACTGTCATGACGTTGAGAAATCAACGAAGTGGTCAGCATCTTTAAAAAGCTTAAATTTCAAATTTAAAAATTTTTAAAATTTCAATTTCGTATGTAAATTAATGCAGATGGGGGATGCCTTGGCTTGTTTGGCCGAAGAAAGACGCATACTCCGCGAAAGTCGTCGGGGAGCTGAGTACAAGCTTTGATCCGGCGGTGTCTGAATGGAGCAATCCCTGTACACGAAAGTGTACGGAGCCGAATATTTATATTCGGTAGATAACCTGGGGAACTGAAATATCTAAGTACCTGGAGGAAAAAAAATCGTAAGAGATTCCCTTAGTAAGCGACGAGCGAACAGGGATCAGCTCAAACCGGTCTTTATGACCGGGGTTGTAGGACCTCAATATGGGATGTATTTTGTTAACAGAATACTGTGGAATAAGTAGCCATAGATCGTGAGAGCCGAGTACGTAAAAACAAAATACACTCTAGAGTGTTCCTGAGTAAACTGAGAGACGGCAAACTCTCTGTTGAATCTGGGGTGACCACACTCCAAAGCTAAATACCAAACAAGACCGATAGTGAACGAGTACCGCGAGGGAAAGGTGAAAAGAAGGGTGGAAGACCCCGTGAAATAGAATCTGAAACCATCTGCTAACAATCAGAGAAAGTCCGTAAGGATGATCTCGTGCCTATTGAAGAATGAGCCGGCGAGTATTTGCGTGCTGCAGGTTAATCCCATGCTGGGAGGAGCCATAGTGAAAGCGAGCCTGAATAGGGCGAATTTTGTAGCGCGTGAATGACCCGAAACCGGGTGAGCTTACCATGACCAGGATGAACTTTACCGAAAGGTGAAGGGAGGTCCGCACTGGTGTCCGCTGCAAGGGGCTCGGATGAGTTGTGGTAAGAGGTAATATGCCAATCGAACCCGGAGATAGCTGGTTCTCCCTGAAATATATTTTGGTATAGGGTCACGTGTACCTGTACGGGGGTAGAGCACTGATCGGGAGTCTCTGTCGCAAGGCAGAGCTTCTAGTCAAACTCCGAATACCGTATAGAATTGCGTGGCACTCAGCACCTGGGAGCTAAGTTCCAGGAACAAAAGGAAAACAAACCAGACCTACAGCTAAGGTCCCGAAATCAATGCTTAGTGGTAAAGGAAGTGTATATCCATAGACACCTAGGAGGTCGGCTCAGAAGCAGCCATCCTTTAAAGAAAGCGTAACAGCTCACTAGCCAAGGATATATGCGCCGAAAATTCAACGGGGCTCAAGCATTGTACCGAAGCTTAGGATTTATAAGTAATAACTTACCTATAAGTGGTAAGGGAGCGTTCTGTGTGCGTTGAAGGTAGCCCGCGAGGAGCTGCTGGAGCGATCAGAAGTGAGAATGCCGGCATGAGTAGCGAAATTGAAGTGAGAATCTTCAACTCCGAATGACCAAGGTTTCCGCACCCACGTTCGTCGTGTGCGGGTTAGGCGACCCTAAGGTGAGTCCTGCGCTCAGCGCAAGAGTAGCCGATGGATTACCGGTTAATATTCCGGTCCTTTGTATAGATCGTTTGACTTGGGGAGGGACGGTATTGGATAGTTTGTGGTGTGCAGTGAATGTACACTCCAATCAGCAAAGCAGTCTGGATAGGAAAATCCGTCCGGGCGTTTATCTGAGCTGTGATAGGTCTTTCCTGCTTGCAGGAGAGATACAAATGACTTCAGTATCCTGGAAAAGCTTCGCAAGAAGATCTATATAAAATCGTACCGATAACCGACACAGGTGGTCTGGTCGAGTAGACTAAGGAGAGCGAGAGAACGTAGTTTAAGGAATTCGGCAAAACAGCTAGGCGTAATCTAGAGAGATGCCTTCCCCATCGCAAGATGGGGCACAGCAAAAGCCGTGGGATTGACTGTTTAACAAAAACACAGGTCCGTGCAAACTCGTAAGAGGATATATACGGGCTGAGGCCTGCCCAGTGCCGGAAGGTTAATTGCGAGGGTGCCACCGCAAGGTGGAGGCCTTCAATCGAAGCCCCGGTGAACGGCAGCAGTAACTATAACTGTTCTATGGTAGCGAAGTTCCTTGTCGCTTAATTGGCGACCCGCACGAAAGGTTTAACAAGTCTCATACTGTCTTGAACTACGACTCGGCGAAATTGAAATGGCTGTGAAGATGCGGCCTACTGACGGCAGGACAAAAAGACCCCGTAGAGCTTTACTACAATTTGACACTGTCGATGTATATGGAATTGTCTAGTATAGGTGGGAGGATTCAGGTTTTCCTGAGTCCACAAGTGTAATACCACCCGTTTTGTGTATATCAACTCACCCAACTTATCTGCAAACGATAAGGGGAACACTGTTTGATGGGTAGTTTAACTGGGGAGGTTGCTTGCTAAAAGGTAACGCAAGCGCGCAATGGTACTCTTAGCCTGGATGGAAATCAGGCTGGACGTGCAATAGCATAAGAGTGCTTTACTGTGAGGCATACAGGCCGAACAGTTGCGAAAGCAGGTTATAGTGATCCTCGTGTGTTTTGTGGAAGACACCGGGCTTATCGGATAAAAGTTACCTCGGGGATAACAGAGTTATCGCGCCTAAGCGTCCCTAGCGTCGGCGCGGTTTGCTACCTCGATGTCGGCTCATCGCATCCTGGGGCTGAAGAAGGTCCCAAGGGTTTGTCTGTTCGCCAATTAAAGCGGTACGCGAGCTGGGTTCAGACCGTCGTGAGACAGGTCGGCCTCTATCCGCCGTCAGCGTTAGATGATTGAAGGAATCTGCTCCTAGTACGAGAGGACCGGAGTGGGGAAATCCCTAGTGTGCCTGTTGTCGCTGTCAAGCGCAATGCAGGGTAGCTACATTTCTGATGGATAACCGCTGAAAGCATCTAAGCGGGAAGCC
>JBILVZ010000030.1:0-14382 GCA_044370175.1 Methylococcaceae bacterium | reverse complement strand
TGGAAGCTATTCATCATACACTCCACACCTACAACCACAAACGTATTCACTCTGCTCTTAACATGCCCCCCGTCAAATTCCACACCAAGTATTTACACTCTCTGTGCACGAAAAGGGGCGCTTGACATTTTCATACTAATGAAAAAGGTGAATTTATTCTGACCTTTTCACCAAGCACTCTAAAAGAATGTTTTTGCTACTTTAATGTAATTAAAGCTGCTAACGAAAAATTTTCCATCTCAAATCCTAAGGCATTTAATGAATTTGTTTTGATTGGAGGGCAAAAAATAATGCATCTGATTCATATAATTGGACATGAGCTTTATCATGCTAGACAAGAACAGGAACCTGAGTACGCTATGAAAACAAAACTTAATAATATAGTTGGTAGGTTTATGATAAAAAATCCAAATACTCATATTGCTGGAACTTCAAAAAACCCTTATCAGACAGATTTAGGTGAACGATCAGCAGAGGCATTTAGCATTCGTTATCTAAAAGAAATGATAAAAGTAGTTAGAAGTAGTGGTCCCAAAACATTAATTGAAAGAATAATTTTAATATGTTATGAAGTTTCTTATCAGGATGAATTCAATGCATTAAAAGCAAAAATTATTAATTAACACATGTTTTAAAGTATCTATCTAGAGCTCTTGCATCTTTATAAACATCTTCTTATGACTCCTTAAACGAAATTTAGTACTCTTAATCTAAGAGAGTATGACTAATACTTCTAGTATAGAAATGTTAGGTGAAAATAGAATAAAGGTGCTGTTGAATTTGGTGTTCGAGACTGGAGTGGCTATGGACGTAGAGGCTACACCGAACTACAAAATTAATGCGATTTATAGGCAAATTTTAGATAAAAAACAGGAGTCTATCCCGACTCGGGCGGAAGGGGAGGGATTCGAACCCACGAGACCAGTAAAGGTCACAGTTTTCAAGACTGTTGCGATGGACCACTCTGCCACCCTTCCAATTTTTAGAAGCTATATTGTACCATTTCCCTGGTATTGTTACAGCTGACTATTCTAGTGTATAGTATGAATGTATGGAACGTGCGCAAGATCTCAATCCATCGGTACCACCTCAGCCTGACGTAACCTCAGCAACAAATTTTTCTGAGCAAGCAGTAGCGCCTGCTGCTCCTGAAGCGACTCAAGCACCAGCTCAACCGGAGTCACCTGCTAATCCATCCCCACAAAACTCACTACCTACTCAAGACGACTATAGTTCCGGTTTTCCCCGCATGATGAAGGAAGAAATCTTGCTACAATGGACTGCGCCCAGCCGACCCTTTAAGAAACATAACCGCCAGTTTTATACTACCGTGGGAGTGATTGCAGGACTGATCTCACTGATTTTATTTTTTGCAGGACAAGTTTTACCCGTTGCAGTAGTCGTAGCGGTTGTTTTTTTGACATACGTCATGTACTCGATACCACCAGGGGAAATCATATACAAATTTACAACCTATGGCATACGAATTGAAGAGGAGTTGTATTATTGGGAAGAAATGGGGCGGTTTTGGATTAAAGAAAAGTTTGAAAAACCTGTTTTGTATATCGAAGTTTCTCGTTTTCCCAATCGTCTGACCATCATGTTGGGAGATATTACAAAAGACGAGATGGAAGCAATTCTTTCTGAAGTACTTCTGAATCAAGAACCACCACCCACCACCTATGAAAAAGCAGCCAAATGGTTGCATGAAAAGATTCCGTTAGACATTGATGGATAAGTCTCGCAACCCTCTTATTCTGTAAACTATGGTTTTCTGGTACAATACTAGTTTGTAATCGAGAGATTACAATAGAGCGCACCCATAGTTCAACGGATAGAATGAAGGATTGCGGATCCTTTGATCTAGGTTCGATTCCTAGTGGGTGCACAGTTTGTGCATGTATTTTGCGATAAGACTTCCTGCCTATGAAGTATCTTTTGCCGACAGTGATCCTTTTGTACGCGGTTTCTTTGCTAGGAGAACTAGGTAGCTTTTGGTGGGTATTCGAACTACTTTCACACTGGCGTATTCTCTACTGTGTAGTTGGCCTTGTGCTGCTGGCGCTTGCCCTGCTCCTGCGTTTATATAAGTGGGCATTTGTTGCAGGTACTATTCTCACTTGTCACATACTTGTTGTAACTGCTGCTGTTCCAATTTTTAAATCACAAACTGCCCAGGCCACTGAAGTCCTATCAAGACACGAAGTAGCAGAGCCACCTTTGCGAGTCGTCTTTGCCAATACCTACTGGAAAAGTAAGGATATGAATCAGGTTGTCCGTGCAGTTGGTGAGATGCAACCTGATATTATTTTTATGGAAGAGTTGCAGCCAGAGCAGTTTGAAGAAGTACGAGGCAGGTTGCCTGAGTATACTTTTGCTGTACATGCACCAGTCGAGTATGCATTCGACATGGCGGTATTTAGTAAGGTGCCAGTTGTATCGCATACAATCATTTCGTTTATGCCCTCAGTGCCACTTATTGAAGTAGTGGTGGAGCGGGCAGGTAAGCCAGCACATATACTTGGTGTTCACCCTCGCTCACCAGTTAGTGCTCAGTTTGCTGAGCAGCGGAATACCTATCTAGAAGATTTATTTTCGTATGTTGATACTTCAAAGAACACTATTGTGATGGGTGGAGACTTTAATATTACTCAATTTTCACCCATCATGCGTGAGTTACTCAAGAACAGCAGGATGATTGATACACAAAAGGATTTTCCACTTGTCAACACCTGGCCGACGCACTTTCCCAGCTGGGCAGCCATACCGATTGACCATGTCTTTGTGACCTCAGATGTCCAAGTGAATGAACGATATCGAGGCACGGCTACTGGCTCTGATCATTGGCCAATTGTGGTAGAGGTATCTTGGTAAAGTCACCTCCTAAAGCGATATCCCAAAAAATCAACGGGTCTGATATAGTATGCAGGTAGTGGAGAGGTGCTTGGAGTGGTTTATCAGTCAGGTCTCGAAAACCTTGAGGTCGGAAACGGCCACGCGGGTTCAAATCCCGCCCTCTCCGCAGGTTAGTTACGACCACTTTCAAGGTAATTTTGGAGTTTTTTTACATATGTGATTCTATCTTCTGGGGCAGAGAGGTAACTTTTTTTAGTAAGTTCTTGATTAAAGTTGTCATCTACATACCTGGGGAAAACATGCAGGTGATAGTGAAAAGCGTGTTGGTCTCCAGCTGCCTCGTTGTTTTGGCGTAGGGTGATGCCAGCACATCTATACGTTTGTTTCATAGCAATGCTTACTAGTTTTGACACTTCAAAGATTCGATACCCCACCTTGTTTGGTAGCGTGTAAATAGTTTCAAAATGTTGATTGGGGACAATAATGACATGCCCTTCATTACCATGTATCCAAAATGAATTAATCCAAATAGATACCAGCTCATCGCGTAAAACCAAGTCAGCTTGTTTAAGCAGCGTATCTTTACTTTCAATACCTTGATTGCCTAAACAAATTGGACAAAGATACTCTTTTGCATTGTTTGATTGCACAGATACATTCTACTAGATACTACTAGATTAGTCGAACTGCTCGTTGCAGTATATTGACTTTTCTATGAGGTATAATTACACCAATCATATGCCACAAAAATTTAAAATCTTGCTGTACTACAAATATGTTGCATTATCTGATCCCGAAAGAATTAAAACCTGGCAGAAAGAACTGTGTCAGAAATTAGATTTAAAGGGGCGCATCCTAGTTTCCCAAGAGGGGATTAATGGAACGCTTGCTGGGCTTGAAACTGAAGTAAACCAATACATAGCCGAGACTATCCAAGAACCTGAATTTTCTGATATGGAATGGAAAGTCTCATGGGCTGAAGAGCAAGTCTTCCCAAAACTAAAAGTAGTAGTGCGAGATGAGATCGTAACCCTGGGTATTAAGAAGACTGGTACAGATGTGGAGATTGCCAATAAAGCCAACTATATTGAACCTGCTGAGCTGAAAAATTTATACGAAAGTGGCAAAGATTTTGTGATTATTGACGCCCGCAATCTATATGAAGCAGAAATTGGCAAGTTCAGAAATGCCGTTATTCCCCCGATTGATAATTTTAGAGAGTTTCCTGCGTTTGTTAAGACTATAGAAAAGTACAAAGAAAAAGAAGTAGTTACCTACTGTACTGGTGGGGTGCGCTGTGAAAAGGCTTCTGCATATTTGCGCGAACAAGGATTTAAAAATGTTCGCCAACTACATGGCGGTATTCATGAGTATGGCGAACAGATGAGTGGTAAGTACTTTGATGGGGAGTTATTTGTTTTTGACAAACGACTACATGTGCCAGTAAATACTGAAAATCCTACTATTGTTTCATACTGTGTATTTTGTGAAATAGGTACCGCACGCTACATAGACTGCGCTGTACCAAGCTGCTCTGAGCTGTTTATATGTTGCGAGAGCTGCCAGAAAAATCACGCAAGTTTATGCAAAAAACACACATTATAAAATTTGTACAATTGTATACGTAACACTACCCTTTGGAGTTGCTACAATCACTACATCTCCAGTTTTTTTGCCCACGATAGCTGCTCCAATTGGGCTGGCAATTGATAGCTTATTTTCTGTAAGATCCGACTCATGTTCACTGACAAGCAAAAAAGTAAAGGTACGATCGCCAGACTCTAGAACAACTGTGGTGCCAAAACCAACAACTACTTGATCAGTATTTTTTTCTGCTACATAGCCGTTTGTGAGTACGTGCTTTAGGTAGCGCATTCGCCGTCCAATATCACCAAGCTCAAACTTGGCATATTTATAGGCCCCGTTTTCTGAAAGGTCTCCCATTTCTCGAGCTGCTTTGAGCCGTTCCATAACTTCAACACGGAGACTTTTCAGGCGATCATACTCAGTTTGATTTTTGTGGTAAGCTTCGGCAGTAAATGGTATTGTTGGCTTGATTTGGACTGGCATATGAAGGGTATTCTACAGGAGTAGCCCAGAGATACTATCGCTAAACGCTCAAGTTTGGTACTGAAGTAGTTATTTTTTTCTGCTACAATTACAAGAATGATAGCATGGCTTGAGCAACTTGCAGCGCAAGTAAGTTTAGAATTTTTTGTCTTGATTGCTTCGTTTATCGAGGAGATAATCGCTCCGATTCCGTCGGCATTCGTAATGTCGACTGCTGCAGTTATATCTGAAGCCCAGAACTATTCACTCCTATATATTGTGTTTATTGTTTTATTGGCAGCTGCGTCTAAAACACTTGCCGCAGTGGTAATCTACATCTTTGTTGATAAAGCTGAGGATATGGTGATCGGAAGGTTTGGAAAAGTAATCGGAGTGACGCATGCTGAAGTAGAAACAATTGGCAAAATTCTCACAAAAACCTGGTACGACGATGTTTTGTTCTTGATTGCCCGTTCAGTTCCCTTCATTCCCTCAGTAATAGTTTCTGTTGTAGCAGGAACCATTAAATATAACTTCCGGAGTTATGTTCTCTATACTTTCTTTGGGTTTTGCATACTCTGTAGTTTTTATCTGTGGGTCGGATTTGTGGGAATTGAAGCAGCACAGGCGCTCTGGGAGTATGCACAGGGCAATACACTATTTAGAATTATCTTTTTTATCGTAGCACTAGGGATACTTTATCTCCTCAAAAAAGTGAAAGATCACATCTGGAACATACTTTTTAAAAAAGCTGCTAAACATACAGAAAAATAATTATTACTGATTGGCTTCAGTTCGCTTTACGTATCTATCAAAAAATTGGAGTGACCTGTTCATTGCAGTCGAAAAGTTCTGTGTGATATCGTGATCATCCCCAGGATAGGTATATAGCTCTGAAGTTTTTCCAGCTTCCTGCAACTCATCATGTAACGTAGTTGAAAATTCAAATGGCACAGTATCATCAGCTATACCATGATGCAACTGAACTGGACCGGATATACTACCTAAAAAACTATTTGCCGATAATTCTCCCCAAAATTGGGGGTTAGAGTCTGGAGTTCCAAACGTTTCCTGTAGAGTCTGTCTCCAACGCCGCGCCCCGCTAGGTAGCGGAACAGGAGTAGCAACACTGCCTGGGGTACCTCGTCGCCAATTGGTGAGTAAGTCAGTATATGATGCAACCACACCACCCCAAATTACTCCAGCCTTAATGTCTGTACGAACTACCATACTGCGTAAAGTAATGAATCCTCCCATAGAGTGTCCCCACATGCCAATACGATCGACATCGACATCAGGGTGTTGTTTCAGTGCCACGAGAGCATTGAGTACATCAATTGTATAGCCATTAGAAGCATAGCCACCTGAGGCTACTCCTTGCGAATTACCATGGCCACGATAATCTGAGCGAAAGAGTATGTAGCCATTGCGGGAAAAGCCATCGGTATACGCGATGTATCTTTCAGTAGTGCGGTATTCGCGAGGAGGAATATAGCCGTGATTAAAAAGTATCAGTGGCCAACCAGTTGCTGGTTTTTCACCATTGGGTATGGTGAGCAGTCCATAAATAGTGTTACCTTCAGATTGGTACGAGGCAATGTATCGACGGTAGTTTGAACCAGCTGCAAGTGTTTCAACGATCGTAAGTGGTCCAGCATCTAGTTTGGCAGTGCGTAGTGCAGCAATTGAGGGAACTTCAATTCCATTTTGTACCGCTACTTCCATCAGTGATCGTTCTTCAGTAGTTTCTTGAGCATCTCTGGTACCTTGTGTAGTAGTATTGGTACTAAATTGCGGTACAACTACGAGTAGTATGCCAAATATACCTATAGATAGAAGTGTCAGGAGTACTGAAGGTTTTAGCATCTCTCCAATTGTACAGAAAAATCTGTAAGAAGGGACTAAGAATTAGTTTATGCAGAAAGTAGCTTTTGGTGTAGTATCGAACGTATGAACTATAAACAGCGCATTAAACATTGGCTTGGAGTGGTGTTTGGGGCTACTAGTATCTATCAAACAGAGAGTTTTTCTCAAGAAGGTGAAGACCTGATTTTAGCAAAACTAGTTGAGACTGTTGATTGTGGTTTTTATATCGATATTGGTGCTCACCATCCCCTGCGCTTTTCTAATACGTACCTGCTCTATAAAAAAGGCTGGTCTGGGATGAATATTGATCCATTTCCCGGTGGCATGAGTGCCTTTCAGCTCAATCGTCCTCGTGATATCAATCTAGAAATTGCTGTTGGCAGAGCACAACATCCAGTGACCTACTATCAGTTTGCTGATAGTGCTCTAAATACCTTTGATGCGGCAACTGCCGAGCGCGTAGAGAAATCACACCAATCAACGTTGGTATCTAAAAAAGAGCTTACCGTCCACACACTGGGATCTATTATAGAGCGCTATCTTCCACCAAACACAGCTGTAACTGTCCTCGATATTGATGTAGAAGGCTCTGAACTAGAGATTCTGCAGGGAAATGACTGGCAACATCTTCGTCCACTTGTTATTTTGGTAGAGTACCTCAGTCAGGAGTCAATAGAACGTCTTTTAGAAAGTGAGTTGGTAGAGTACCTCTCAAGCAAAGGATATCAACTGCAGGCTCGCACGGTAAATACAGTGTTTTTTAAGCGGAGTGATTAATTAGTAAGGAAGCTATGCGAGCACTACCAATTATATAAATAGGGGTTAGGAAGGCCTAACTTCTGTTATTCTAGAGTTTGATATGCGAGAGTTCTCAACCCCAATGATGCAGCAGTACGTACGTATCAGGCAGCAGTATGCAGACTGCATGCTCTTTTTTAGGCTAGGCGACTTTTATGAACTTTTTTTAGAAGATGCACTGGAAGGTGCCAAGATTTTAGGGATCACGTTAACCCGTCGTCCCAGAGGTAAAGATGGTGATATACCAATGGCTGGGGTGCCATTTCACTCTGCGGATACCTATATTGCAAAGTTGCTACGAGCTGGCAAAAAAATTGCTATCTGTGAGCAAGTCAGCCAGCCAGACAATAAGGGAATTGTGGAGCGCAAAGTTATTCGCATTATTACTCCAGGAACTGTACTAGATGACCGTTCTTTAGAACAAAAAAAACACAACTATTTAGCGAGCATTGAAGTGACAAAAAAGTTTATTGCAGTGGCATTGGCTGATTTACTTACGGGAGATTTTCATGTTACACAAGTTGAGCGAGGCAGTGATGAAAGAGAAAAACTAGGAAGTCATTTGCTGCGGTTTACTCCCAGTGAGTGTGTTGTATCTTTGGAAGTCTACAACTCTCCTGAGCTGCTTGGTCTCATCACGCATCACCATCAAACTGCAGTAAGCTATCTGCCTTCAGATGCACAGAGTGAGCAAACAAGTGATGTTTTTTTAGCAGAACAGTTCTCAGTAGCTTCTGTACGAAGTTTCGGATTTGGGCATTTACCAGCAGCTATTACTGCTGCGAAGTTATTGCTTGAGTATATCAACCATACCCAACAGACTGACGTCAAACACTTGCGCCAACCAAAACTTTTTGTTTCAGAAGAGTATGTTGTACTTGATCCATCGACTGCCGCTAACCTAGAATTATTTACCACCATACATGATACTAATCCTCAAGGATCACTCATTAGATGTGTGGATAAGACACAAACAGCAGCTGGGGGAAGATTGTTGCAGTTTTGGCTACTACATCCTCAAAAGAAACAAGAAGTAATTGAAAATCGGTATGCTGTTATCGAGGTATTATTGCAACAGAGAGACACCCGTACTGAGTTGCAATCGCAACTCAGCTATATGTTAGATATTGAGCGGTTAACATCAAAACTAGCTTTAGGTATTGGCACGATTGCCAGCGTCTTGAATATACACCAGTCACTAAAAATATTTTTACGTTTGTATCCAGTTATTAGTAAATTTGAACAAAAAATTTTCAAAGATTGGCAAGACCTTCCAGTTACTCAAATAAAAAAACTTGTTCAAAGAATTGAAGCTACGGTGAGTGAACAAATTGCTGAAAATGGCGAGGTTATCAGGATTATAAATAATGGAGTCGATCAAGAGCTTGATCAGTTGAGAAGTGTTATTACAACGGGTGAGGCTTGGATCAACGCATTTGAGCAGAGCGAGCGGCAAAGAACTGGGATCAACACGCTGAAGTGTCGTTTTAACTCTGTATTTGGTTACTACATTGAAGTCAGTCAGTCAAACATAAAGTCTATACCAGATAATTACAAGCGTAAGCAAACACTTGTGAACGCTGAGCGTTTTATAACATTAGAATTGAAAGAACATGAGGAAAAAATTCTATTAGCACAAGAACGCATCGCAGAAATTGAGAGAGAGATACTAACTCAGCTCATTGAAACAGTGGTTGCACATCTAGGTGAGTTGAGAGAGATTGCTAGAGCGCTTGCTGAGCTAGATGTACTCTGTTCATTTGCCCAAATTGCACAAGAGCGAAGATATTGTAGGCCAACAATAACTACCAATAATCGAATAGAGATTATTGCTGGTAAACACCCAGTATTGGCAGAAAAATTGCATGAACAGTTCGTACCCAATGATGTTGTACTCAACGATACTGAGCAGCAGTTGCTTGTGATTACCGGGCCTAATATGGCAGGTAAATCTGTGTTTATGCGTCAAACTGCTTTACTTGTTTTGTTAGCCCAAAGTGGTAGTTTTATCCCAGCTCAATCAGCAAGTATCTCACTTGTGGATAGAGTTTTTGTGCGAAGTGGGGCATCTGATAATATATCTAAAGGTTTATCAACATTTATGGTAGAGATGGTAGACGCAGCTGCCATTTTACATCAAGCTACTTCAAAGAGTTTGGTAATCATGGATGAAATCGGAAGGGGTACAAGCACATACGATGGAATTAGTATCGCTTGGGCAATTGCTGAATACCTAGTGACTCAGCCAAAAGAGCGACCAAAAGTTTTGTTTGCCACACACTACCATGAGTTGCAACAACTGGAACAGAGATTCCCAAAGTCTATTAAGAATTTTCAAGTACTAGTTGAAGAACATCAAGGAAAACCGGAGTTTTTATATACCGTAGGCAGGGGAGCTGCTTCACATAGTTTTGGTATAGCTGTTGCACGCTTAGCAGGGTTGCCAACAAAAGTTTTAGAGAATGCTCAAAAACTTTTAGAAACCCTAGAAACTAGTAATGCAACTGAGTTTAGTAATGGGAAAAATGTAATAATAAAACAAGAATATACCAATAACTTTCAGAGTGAACTTGCTGAGCTTAGAAAAGTTAAAGAACAACTTTCTCAGATTACCATTGCTACTACTACGCCACTGCAAGCACTCAACTTGCTCGAAGCACTGCAAAGGCAAGTAGAAAGAATATGTGCAGAAAATTGAACGATTATCTACTGAGGTGATAGCCCACATTGCTGCGGGGCAAGTTGCAGACAGGCCAGTGTCAATTGTTAAAGAATTGGTTGAAAATGCCTTAGACGCAGGAGCACAAACAGTTTGTATTAAAATTGAAGCGGGTGGTAAAAAGGGTATTATTGTTACTGATGATGGCTGTGGTATGGATGCGGGAGAGATCAAAATAGCTATTCAACCGCACACAACCAGTAAGATCGAGACAATCACTGACTTACAAACAATTAGTACACTTGGGTTTCGTGGCGAAGCATTGGCAAGTATCACGCAAGTAGCAACTGTGACAATACAAAGTCGATTACCTGAGGAGGTGGTAGGTGTACAAATTACTATTAAAAATGGCAAACTGACAAATGAAAAGTCGGTGGGCATGGCGACTGGCACAAGTATCAAAGTCGAAAATTTATTTGATCATATTCCAGCTAGAAAAAAATTTTTACGGTCTGAAAGATCTGAATTCCAATTGATCATGTTGGCAGTGACTCAACTAGCCCTTGCTTTTCCAAAAGTTGGCTTGCAACTTATTCATAATGGGCAAATTGTGATAGATGTACTACCACAGCAAAACTATATTGATCGCTGCAGAGCGATCATTGGCAAAAGCATTGAAAAATTATTTTTACCAGTTTCTCTCACTCTGCAAGAATACACAATTCAAGGATTCATAGGTAGTCCACAAGCAGCTACAACAGTTTCACAAACACAGTACTTATTTGTTAACAATCGTCCGATTTTTTCTCCTAAACTTTCAAAAATTATTAAGCGTGCATTTAAGACACTCCTCCCTAAAGGTATGCACCCCCCCTGTGTACTCTACATTACCACTGATCCAGCGCTCATTGATGTAAATATTCATCCACAAAAACGAGAAGTGAGGTTCAAAGAAGAAGAACTACTACTGAGAATCATATTTACGCTCATTACGCAGACGTTAGAACAGGCAAACTTATTGTTCACCCTCACTAATCAAACTGAACTTGTTGTGCAAGATAGTAAAATGGATCCAGGGACTGCTGATATACTGCGTGATACAACGAATATTTGGAATGTTAAAGAGTTTTATGAAGATGAACCCATACTTCAAATTGATAATCTATATTTGATTGCAAAAACTAAAAGTGGAGCTCTTGTTATAGATCAACATGCAGCACATGAACGAATTTTGTATGAACAATTTCTACAGTCGTTTATTGCTCAAAAAATAATTGAGCAAAAACTTGCAAAACCAATCACAATTTCTCTGCCGATTCTGGAATCTCAGCTACTACTGCAATATAAAGAGACTTTTAGTAGTTTAGGATTTGAGTTCACTTCTGTATCTGCTACAGAGTTCATATTCCACCGTATCCCAGCACTCTTTGGAACAAGGAGCATTACACAGTATTTGTTGGAGGTGGTGCAAGATCTTAAGGAACAAGTGGCTATCCCGGAACTAGATACCGAAACACATCGCACCATTGCCTACCTTGCGTGTAGAAACGCAATAAAAGCTGGTGAGGTACTCACCCAGAGTGAGCGTAAAAACATACTTACGAAGCTAGCTGAAACATCTAGTAAATACACTTGTCCCCATGGTCGCCCAGTCATACTAACTATTACCAGTACTGATCTTGCAAAGATGTTTTATAGAATCCCTGCCTTTCGAAATGAAAAATAATCTGAGTGTGTGACAATTATATGGTCAATCAGCGAGACTTGTACTGTCATTCCAGCCTGTGCTAAGACAATTGTAGTTAAATAATCAGCTGCACTTGGGAGAGGAGAGCCTGATGGATGATTGTGAATAATCACTAAATTCTTTGCACCATGAATAAGTGCAGGTGCAAAAACAGCCTCGACACAAAATTCAGCTTGTTGTTGACTCTCTTGAGTGACTTCTTTTTGCGCAATTACTTCCAACTTTTCATCTAGAAAAAGAAGTAATAACTTTTCAATTTTTTCTGTTCGCAGCTGTGTTGCGTATCCTAAGAAAAGAATTTGAAGATAGCTAGTAGGATGGAAGCCGTTCATGAATACTACTATATAGACTAAAGATGACAACAACCTTGCATCAGCTTATTTAGTAGCATTTTCCAACCACTCACGCAGTTGTGAATAAACGGTTTGCGAAACTTTTAAAATTGATTCAAGTGTAGAAACATCAATTCTCTCACGTTCCTCCGTAATGAGCTTGCGTATCTCTCTGATCCCTTCGATTGCCTCACATGCCTCCGGAGTAAGTAATTCTTGATCTTCTAGGTACTCTAAAATATCTTCTGGTGTAAACTGTGCAGTTTCTTCAGTGCTTCGGGCAATTGAGCGAGCGATAATTCTTAGTAGTCGTTCAATCTCATAACTGAGTGCTAAAAAAGTATCTTTAAGTGAGCTCATCTGCTCTGGAGAATCTTCTCGAGTAGCTTTGCGAAGTTTGTATGCAGAAGGTTTAATATCAGTTTCTTCATTAATAATAGTAGTTTTTTCTAACTTTTGTATTTCTTCTTTTTTCTTACCTGAAAGCCCCCAGAAGTTGAACTCTTTTAAGTCGGAAAAAACTGCAAGTAGGAGTATCATGACGGCAATTGCTACTGTGTTATTAGTAACGCTTGCCCCAATATTGCCAAACAGAGATACCCCAAGGGTAATAATCAAGGCAAAAAGTGCTACTAACTTCATAGGCATTTCTTGTTATCTTTGGGTATGGTAAAACAGCAAGCTACTCATGACAAGTAGAAACTTTGCTAGTCACTCCGTATCCCAAAACTGAGATCTCTCAGATTGTCTAAAATCTTTTGCCGCTCACTGCCCTCGAGGATAATCGGTTGTCCATAATTATCGATGCGTATTGGGGTAAACTCTACGGCTACTAGTTTTTTATCCTGAAAAATGTACTGACCGACGATTCCTTCTCTTGTTTCAGTTGACCACATCTGATCAAAGACAAAGTTACCGTGTGAATAGGTAATGAGTTTTCCTTTGTAAAAAGTAATGGGTTGATACCAGTGTGGGTGGTTGCCAACTATCAGGTCTGCACCAGCATCAATTGCAAGTCGAGCCAATCGTTTTTGGTTTTCAGTCGGTTTATACGTATACTCAGTGCCCCAGTGAAATTGAACAATCACCAGATCTGCTTGACTTTTTGCTACCGTTATTTCTGCTACGATTGTGTCATCTAGTGCGCGTGCTATTCCAGCTTGATCATTAACTTCGTTATATCCTAAAAATGCAAATCGAGTATCTTTGACAGTAAGATATCCAGCATTATTGGCAGCCCTTCCTGATACCACAAAGTTGTTTGCAGCAAGTATATTTTCAGTTTCTATAACACCTTCCAACCCATAGTTTGCGCTATGATTATTAGCAATGTTGACAACATCGACTCCTCCATAGCGCAATCCTTCCACTCCTCGCGGATCACCACAAAAAATCATGCCATCAACAGTGCTTGGGCAATCAGCTACAAGTGGGGTTTCTAAGTTAATATACGTAATGTCTGAACTTTGCAGAAATGGTGCAACCCGAGCAAATGGCCAGTTAAAATCTTCTAGCTGCCGCATTTTGTAGTTGACTGAACGCGCCAGTAGTACATCGCCAGTTGCAAGTAGAGAAATAGTATCTGGAGAAGAGATATCGGTTGGCTGCTGTACGAAGACTTGCTCCAGTGTCGTAAGTTCGGGGTAGAGAGTTGGTGTGAGTAGAGTTGGCTGAATTGTTGTTTTTTCTCCTACATCAGTAGTGACTTTTTGCTCATCTGGTTGCTCAAGTGAATAGCGTTGGGGAGGCTGTTTATATGTATATACTGCCAAAACAATAAAGAAAAAAGCTACCAGTCCCAATATTAAAACTTGTATATCTGTTTTCATGCAGTTGGATCTATTGTGTCTTATTAAGAGTGTAGTGTATAGTAGTATGCGCAAGAGACTAGTGTGAAAGGGTGTAATGTTAGTCAAGTATAGCGTATTTTTCCTTATCCTTACCAGTTGTGTTAATCGCACATACATTTCGGAAAGCTGTTGTTAATAAATTGCATTGGGGACAGATATCCCAGTGATGCATGTGGACGTTTGTTGTTGTACCACTCTAAATACCCAGTTAGTTTAACCTGAAAC
>JBILVZ010000029.1:0-14654 GCA_044370175.1 Methylococcaceae bacterium | reverse complement strand
AAATTAAACGGAAAAACTTCTCTCGAAATTGTCAAAAAACCACGGATTGATCTACCAACCTTTTTTTGAAACCAAGGTGACCCTTTTGGAACGGTCTCGCTTGGCTCCCCGACTAGGACTCGAACCTAGAACCCTCTCGTTAACAGCGAGATGCTCTGCCATTGAGCTATCGAGGAATGGCTCTCATATGCCTGCGGCGCATGAGCCTACTTATTTTACCACAGGACATGATGAGGTAAAGGTGAGATGTAGTCTAGTTGGGCTGCCCAATGGCATACTAGCACCACGTTGATCAAATACTTGAGCCTCCAACCTGAGCACGCAAGAATCCTCCCCCATTAAACCAGAGAACAAGCTATAATACATCCCATGAATCGCAATAATTCTCGTCCACACAATCGTTTTCAACCAAAAAGTGCAGCGCACCGACCTGAACGAACCTCCAGTTCTTGGGAAAACGTCAACTCTTGGTACAACAAGATCGTGGGCTCAGAGGGCCACTACTACCACGAACACGTTGTCCTGCCTGGGACACTCAAACTACTGCAACTCAAGCCAGAACACGCACTGATCGACTTAGGGTGTGGACAAGGGGTACTTGCCCGCGCCATTCCCCCTATACAGAAGTATTTGGGAATCGATGCAGCTCCAGGTTTGATCGAAGCTGCCCGTCGTCAGAATCGCAAAGACACCTATGACTTCATCACCCGCGATGCTGCCCGACCCATCCACGCTGCAGAGCCAGAATTTACACATGCTACCATTATCCTTGCTCTACAAAACATGGAGTATCCACAAACCGCCATTCAAAATGCTGCCAATCATCTGGTAAAGGGAGGTAAACTTGTCATGGTGCTCAACCACCCCTGTTTCCGAATTCCCCGCCAGTCTGGTTGGAATATTGATGAAAAAAACAAACAACAGTACCGTTGGCTCAATCGGTATCTCTCCCCACTCAAGATCCCCATCAACATGCACCCCGGCAAAAGTGCCCAACTGCGCGGTCGCAACACTCGTCCTAGCAGATATGCCACAGACACCAGCGCTGAAGCTGAAGTAACGTGGTCATTCCACCGCTCACTCCAAGATTACAGCGAGATGCTGCGCAACGCAGGTTTTGTGATCACCAGAATTGAAGAATGGACTTCCGACAAAGAGAGTGAAGGCAAAGCAGCCAAGCAAGAAAACCGTGCTCGTGCTGAGTTTCCACTCTTTATGGCTATCCAAGCACTCAAGCAGTAGTTAATTCAGCCAGGCGAGTGCTAGGTTTAGCGCAGTCGCATAACTTACCCACAAAATATAGGGGATCAGCAACCAAGCAGCCGTTTTGTTGACCAATGAAAACATTTGAATTGTTTTAAAAATCAAAAGCCACAAGATGATAATTGTGAAAAAACCTCCCCAGAGGCTATGTAATCCAAAAAAGACAATCGACCAGAGTGCGTTGAAGATCAGCTGGGCATAAAACCAGTAGCTAGCGCGTGTCGCCACCGCAGCAGGTTTGCCATAGCGGCACGACAAAAATAGCGCAATGCCCATGAGTGTGTAGAGCATTATCCATACTGGACCAAACAACCAGTTGGGGGGAGTAAAAAAGGGCTTTTCTAAAAAAGCGTACCAATTAGTAATCTCTGAAAAAGTAAAAAATGAGCCGAGTATCCCAGCCAGTTGCGACACAAAGATAGCAAGCAGGACATGCCAAAGATCTGTCAGAGTAAAGGAAGAACTAACAACTTTTTTGGGCATCTCCTAATACTACCACATCACGATACTACCTCAAATCGCAGTGTAATGAGCGTCTACAGCATTTGACTCAATCTGAGCTGCATCCATTGGCCACTGCAATTCAGACAAGAGACTAATTAAAATCTCTGGAAACCAGCCGGAACCTGAATCATCAGATACAGCAAACCCAAACATATTTTTAAACTTTTCTTTCCAGTGTGGCCTAACGATATATGCACGACGAATCATTCTCAAGGGGACTATATCTGCTTCTGTTTTACATACAACATTCCAGGTGTCGTCAGAGTTGCAAGAGCTTGTCTTGCAGATTGCACCTGAAAAATCTCCCGTCAAACACAACATGGTCGGCTTTCCAAAACTGATTTTATTCTGAATCATGGAACGTGCGATCTTTGGTTCTTTTGCTATACCAATCACTCGATGAGTCTGCAGATTTTTATCGTCGTAGAGTGAGTATTCGTTTGGTTTGGGCAAATGTTGTACAACTTCGGCTGGACCATACATCGTAGTTAACAAAAAATATAGCCACAGTGTTTCACTGTCCTTACAAGCAGGTTCAACCAGCAAGTTGGGTAGCTCTCTTATTTGGAAAGAATCAGCGGAGTGCATGAGCTTATGACTCTACCGTTTGCGTAGGTCCCATCAGAAAATCGTCTGTAAGTGTCCTATGGAGTTGAATGTTGTGTTCGGTGTCATCTTCAAAATCACCTGTAGCTTGCGCCATTGCAACCAAGATATCCGCAATGAGTTTACCTTTAGAAGTTTCTAACAAAGCTTTTGCTAATTCTTCTGCAGTGACTGCTCTAGATGATCGCCCTATAGTTTCTGGGTTTTTCATGAATATCCTTTAGATTACTCCAAGAAATCTTGCAGTTTCTTACGTTTACTTGGGTGCTTGAGTTTGCGCAGCGCCTTAGCTTCAATTTGGCGAATACGCTCACGGGTCACTCCAAACTTTCGTCCAACTTCTTCCAAAGTCATCATTTTATTGCCTGATAAGCCAAACCGCATCTTAAGAACACGAGCTTCTCGGTCGGATAGAGCACTCAAAACCTCATCAATATTCTCACGCAGCATCTGTTGGCTGGTGGCATCATAGGGAGAAACCTGCTTTTCATCAGCAATAAAGTCGCCTAAGACACTTTCATCCTCACCACTACCTACAGGCGCTTCTAGCGAGGTTGTATTTTGAGAAATTTTCAAGATCTCGCGAACCTTATCGGGGTCCATCTCCATTTCTTTACCAATTTCTTCTGGAGTTGGTTCACGTCCCAAGTCCTGCATCAATCGGCGGCTGGTACGCATCAATTTATTGATCGTTTCCACCATGTGGACTGGAATACGAATGGTACGTGCTTGGTCGGCAATAGAGCGCGTAATGGCCTGGCGAATCCACCAAGTGGCGTAAGTAGAAAACTTGAAGCCCTTTGTCCAGTCGAACTTTTCAACTGCACGAATCAGTCCTTTATTGCCCTCTTGGATTAAGTCCAAGAAGGTCATGCCCCGACCTATGTATTTTTTAGCAATCGAGACCACCAACCGTAAGTTGGCATCTATTAGCTTTTTCTTAGCCTTAAGATCGCCAGCTTCTACTTGTTGGGCGAGACGGATTTCTTCTTCACGATTCAACAGGGGAATACGGCCAATTTCTTTGAGGTACATTCTGACAGGGTCAGATGCTCCAGTGTTACCCAGTGTCGAGATCATCTCAAGTTCTTGGGTGAGTGTGTCGGTTTCTTCTTCGGGAGTTTCCTCAGATACTGACTCAAAAATATCAATCTTAGCTTTGATAATTTGATCGTAAAAATCATCAAGCGCTTCGATATGATCTTCTGGTTCAACAAAAACTTTTAAGATATCATCTTGGACGACAAAACCTTGTTGTTGCGCTTTTTTGAGTAACGCATCAATCTCATGTTGCAGTGTGGCAGAAATCTGGGTCATAATGTGGAATTTCTTTCTTAAGCAGATTGCATATTATAACGTATAAATTGCAATATCTCTAGCATTTTTTCATTTTGCTAGAGATACCGACATTCGACTGGGTGAGGTTAAACAGTACCACGCAACAAGAGTGCATCAATGACGCGCTTGACCGCACGTGAGTAGGTAGCCATACGAAGTGAGAGCTGTTTTTCTTCTGCCATCTTCCAAATATCAGCAAATGCTAACACCAGTAGTGGCTGCAGTTTCTCTAAGACCGTTGGTTTTTCCCAAGTCACCCCTGCCAGGTTTTGCACCCACTCGAAGTATGAGGTGCTCACACCGCCAGCGTTTGCTAAAACATCAGGCACTACTTTAGCGCCCTTCTCTAGTAAAATTGCTTCACCTTCTGGAGTCACAGGGCCGTTGGCCATCTCAATGACAACTTTTGCTTTGATACGATCAGCATTCTCTGCAGTGATCACATTTTCCAAAGCCGCAGGGACAAGCACCGTAACATCAAGTTCCAGTAGCTCTTCATTGGTGATTTTTTTGCCAAGCGAGTTGTCACAAGTTTCTCCAGTGCAAGCGCACTCAGAAATCTTGCCCGTCTGCTTTTTACACTCAAGCGTTTTTTCAGGATCGAGTCCAGCTGCAACAAAGATTCCTCCTTGTGAGTCAGAAACTGCTACGACTTTGTAGCCCAGTGCATTGGCATGGTGAGCAAACCAATACCCGACATTGCCGAATCCCTGAATAGCGATTGTGACATCACTTTTGCGCTGCCAGTTCATGACTTTTGCGAGCTCTTCTAAAATATACACGCCACCCAAACCGGTTGCTTCATCACGGCCTTCTGAGCCACCCAAATTGAGTGGTTTGCCCGTGAAGCTTGCCAGTGGATTGGTTTGGAGTAGGCCATTGGTTTTTTCTAAAGCCAATTTTTGCCACTCATCCACCATCCAAGCCATGATCTGACCATTGGTGTTTACATCAGGAGCTGGTATATCAGTCCAAGGCCCCACTGCATTACCCAAGAAGCGTACATAGGCGCGGCTCAGTCGCTCCAGTTCGCCAGTGCTCAACTCTTTGGGATTCACGACAACCCCTCCTTTACCGCCACCATACGGGATACCTGTCACAGCACACTTCCAGGTCATCCAGATAGAAAGTGCCATCACTTCTTCTTTTGTCACCCCTTGGTGAAAGCGGATACCTCCCTTGTAGGGGCCGCGGGCATTATTATGTTGTGAGCGAAACGCTTGGAATTTTTTGGTGCTGCCATCATCCATCACTACTGAGATCTCACCTTCATGCACAATCGCTGGCGTACTAAGTAACTCAATTGCTTTGGTAAATCGTTCTTCTTCTCCTCTGTATGTGTCACGGAGGACTGCTGCCACCTGGGCGAGCTGAGTGCGTGCTTGGTCAAGTGGTGTTTGTGTAGACATGTAAACCTTTCTAGTTTTTTGGGGTAATCCTAATAATAAGTGGTTCTTCTATAACATCGGTGTTGTCGAGCAATGTATCTCCTCTATCTATAAATCTATATATATGGCGATTAAATGTTGTTGAACCCATAATTGGATCCCCCATAATGCGCAGGGTTTCGAGCCCATTATCAATCGTATCATCACCATGAAACACCGCTCGATAAGGCACAGGATCTAGAGCTGCTGCGGCAACCCCCAGGCTGCGATCCTTCAGAGATATCGCTATTTTTCCTTGCGCAATCCATCGTTGTAAGGACTCTGAGAATTTTGGGAAGCCTTTCTCAAGATCTGAACCATCAAAGTACGAAACAAGTAGTGAGTTTATTTGCTGAGGACAGTCGCCATACGGAATTGAAAAACTCCAGCCACGGTTTTTAATTCTAGTCATAACTGTGGAGATTGGGATAGCCGTTTTATCATCACCATGTGAGAACTGGTCAAAATAAAAAGCCACATCATGTACTTGAGTTTCTGCTAGATGGAGCTGTATCTTTTCCAAAATAAATGAGACAAATGTATCAACTGTATGTTTAAAAACCTCTACTACAGAGACTTGCTTATCATTTTCTGCCGACTCATAAAAAGCCTCTTCTGCTAAAATGCTACACATAAACTCAAGCCATTCTGGAGCACGGCTACCAAGTTCTGCTTCAAATACATGTGTTTGAAGCACTTTTTCACAGTAGTCTCTAGCCCCAAAAGAACTCATTTCGTGTTTAAATTTTGCAGCCAAACCTTCAGAAAGAAGCTGCTCCTGCAATCCTTGGATCGTGTTTCGTAGGTTACACCCATGAGATTTTACCTTAATTTCCAAACCATCCAGTTGTTGTCTCACCGCAGCCGTAGCTAACTGATCATCAACTTTAAATGGCATATCAGTTTGGTGCTCCGATCCGTCTGCGGCTGATACAGGAGTGAGATACACAAACGGAGTTTTATTCCCATTTGGTACTACCAAATATTCTGTATTACATCTCCACTGATACCTTTCTTCTTGGGCAGATTGACCATCAGTAATTGTCGCTGTAATGGGCTTATTGGATGATCGTACAAACATCACAACCAACTGCGCTGATTCTGGTACAAGATAATGTGTACGCAATGAACGTAAAGTAATACCTTCAGGAAGATCATGATATTCATGCTCCACCACTTCTCGCTCAGAGAAAGATGTCGACTGTTCACTTGCCATACGTTTAGATACTTTCCAGCCACCGCTCGGCATCAATTGCGGCACTACAACCCTGTCCGGCTGCTGTGATGGCCTGTTTAAACCGCACATCTACGCCATCGCCAGCCGCAAAAACTCCTTCGACAGAGGTCATACTCGGGAACCTGACATGATTTTTCTCATCAATTGCCGCATGTGCAGCTTCCAAACCAAGATTACTGGCACTTTGACGCGTCACCACATAGCCGTGATCATCCAACTCCACTTGATCTTTAAAGAGTGTCGTGACAGGGCGATGCCCCACTGCCACAAACAAACCGTCAGTTGGCAGTGTTTTTTTTACTCCATTGGTACTAACAGTGATTGCCTGGACAAACTTGTCACCCACAACTTCTAAAACAGTCGTATTCCAGAGCACCTTTACTTTTGGATGGTTGAGCACACGATCTTGCATGATCTTGCTCGCTTTAAATGAGTCACGACGATGGATAATCGTAATTTCTTTAGCAAATTTAGTTAGTGCCAGGGCATCTTCCATCGCACTATCACCCCCACCCACGACATAGGTTACTTTATCTTTATAAAATGCTGCATCACAGACTGCACAGGTACTCACCCCGCGTCCCAAGAACCCCATCTCACCCGTAGCACCAAGCATGATTGAAGATGCGCCTGTGGCTATGATCACTGCATCAGCAGTAATGGTTGGTTCTGTTTTGATAATTGCTGCCCGAGCTTTTGCGTACTCTGCTGGCGAAGCAGTGGTAAGCAGTGTATCAGCGACCTCACCTTGAGGAATAGTTGTCCAAATTTTAAAGGGACGTGCTGAAAAATCTACAGCAGTTACATAGTCGTACTTGATCTGCGTCCCAAACTTCTGAGCTTGCGTCATCATATTGCTCATTAAATCAGGGCCCTTGATACCTTCTGGAAAGCCGGGAAAGTTCTCAACTTCTGTAGTCCACATCAACTGGCCACCAGGCTTCTGACCAGCAAATACTACTGGCTCGAGCTTAGCACGAGCAGCATAGATAGCTGCTGTATAGGCCGCAGGGCCTGAGCCGATTATTACTACTCGCGCAGTTTGCATAATTCCTCACTCTGTATGTTTATATAAGACTCAAAATGTTGCCTACTTCAATGCATTTTCAATCATCTCGATGTAGGCTTCGCGACCAGTAAAGCCGGTTTTGCGAGCCACTTCCTTGCCATTTTTCCAAACAATGACGGTTGGGATGCTCATCACACCATGACTTTTAATAAATTCAGGATTTGCGCTATCAATATCGAGTTTTGCAACCACAGCTCTGCCCGTATAGGTTTGTCCTAACTCTTCAATAATAGGGGCAGCCAAACGGCAAGGGCCACACCACTCAGCAAAAAAATCGACTAGTACAGGCTTATCGCCAGCTTGTTTCATCACTGCATCAAAGTCAGTGTCACTGATGTGCAAAGCGCCGTGTGGGGTTGATTGAGCTGTTGTATCTGTCATATAACTCCTTTTATTTTTATATTTTTACCTACTTAACCTTTAGCGTCAGTGTCGTCGTATTAGCGCAGTAACTCTTTAAGTACTTGATCAAAATCTGCAAGTTTGCGCTCCTTAGAGCAACGTGAAGCCTCAGTGGTCAAGAGCTCACGCGCCACCTTTCCCAGACTACTGCGTGCTGCCAAAATCTGGTGTACTACATCGGTACACGAGCGGTCATCACAGTACATCTTGGCAATCCCTGCAATCTGCCCTTGGATACGGTTTAGTTGTGTCACAATTGGATCTTGCGAGGTGGGAGTGGGTAGTGGGCTAGTATTTGCCATGACTCACCCATGCTATACCCCCTGGGGGTATGTTGTCAAGAGAGATTTCTAACTCAGCACAACATTTTTTTTAAGTAATGCAGTCGTAATCCGCTCTTTCAGTTGATCCTTAGAAGCTCTGCCAGACAAGTGATCTTCCGTCATACTTAAGTCAATTACAATGTCGGCAATCACTCTCATTTTTGCAGTCATAAAATAAAGATGTAGCCCATCATTACTTTGAATATGTTCTGGCAAGTCAAGCACTATCTCCCGTGGTATATCTTTCCAAGAATAATCAGTTTTCCCACTCACAATAACAATACCTTGAGCAAAAAGCTGTGGTCCTAATTCGTGCAAGGCATCTTCGATGTTCATTTTGAGAAGAACAGCGTCTGGTTTTTGTTGTGTTTCAGCTGATTTTGGAGTTGTCTCATATTGCATAGGTACCTTTCCCTAATAGTATCCGTACTATCTATACAGGCCACTCTATCATTTTCTTTTTAATAAAACTAGCTGCTGCAGTAGCTCAGCTTGTCTTGCCTCTTGCGCCGCTGTTTTGCGTGCGATCCTATCCAATTCTTCTAATTCTTTTTCAATCTGCTGTCCCACTTGTTTGTTTTGCACTGCTTTGAGATCCTTTAGGGTGTTCTTCCACTCTTGTGCTAGATCGAGGGTCTCTACTGAAGCATAGTACTGTGGATTGGTAGCTAGCTCAAAAACTACCTCCTGTAAATCTTCTGGGAGCTGCTTACCAGCTTCACCAAACTCTTTGGTGGGATCTGAAAATACCTCCAAAAACTGCTTACTTCCCGGGGTAACTAGCAACTCAGGCTGCAGCTCACTGAGCCACTGTGCGCGCTCTTGTGGTCGAGCATTACAGGCAATAAAAAAGAGGTATGATTCAAGCGATTGCTGTTTGCTTTGCGTTGCTTTTTTTTGCTGACCTGGTTGCTTTTCAGAGTCACTACTTGCAGTTGTTTTTGTTGTCTTCATGCTATTACGCAGTTGATAGTTTTTAATATCATTTTGCACGCTCTGCAAGGTAGCGCCTAAGCGTTCTGCTAAGAACTTTGTATAATACTCATACTGTACTGCATGAGTAATTTTTGAAAGCACTGGTGCCAGTTCAGTCATGATTTGGAGCTTGCCTTCAGCAGCTGTGGGATCATATTTCTCACAAGCTGCTGCTAGTAAAAATTCGTACGCAGTACTGGGTTTTTTGACCAGTTCACGCCAGCCCTTTGGGTCACTCTTACTAAACTCGTCAGGATCTTTGCCATTGGGTATGCGCAGAACACTCAAAGTAAGCGGCACTTCCCGTGATGCCTGATGGGTAGCAACTACATCAATTGCTTTGCGTGTGGCTGCAATGCCTGCTTCATCAGCGTCAAGCGATAAGATAATTTGATCTACAGAGCGAGACAGAATTTTAACGTGATCAGCAGTCAGTGCCGAGCCCTTAATCGCCACCACCGTATTCATATGCGCTTCCACAGAAGAAATTACATCAAACTCACCTTCAACTACCACTACTTTACGTTCTTTGCGGATGGTTTGTAGGTTTTCATAGAGTCCAAAAAGCAGCTGACTTTTATGGTAGAGTGTTGTTTCAGGTGTGTTCATATACTTAGGAGCGTCTTTTTCATCCTTGCTTGCGCCATAAATTCTTCCTGAAAAACCAACTACTTGACCGCGATGATTTTTGAGCGGAAACATTACTCGGGAGCGGAACTTGTCATACACTCTGCCATTTTCAGATTTACTCGCCAAGCCAGCTTTAACAATGAGTTCTAGAGGATATTTTTTCTTAAAATGAAGGTACGTAACCAGTCCATCCCAAGCCGATAGCGCGACCCCTAGCTGAAACTGCTTGATGGACTCTTGCCGTAGCCCGCGTTTTTTTAAGTACTCCCTTGCCTGAACACCAACAGCATGTTCGGTGAGCAAGTAGTGATAGTAAGCACGTGCAAGGTCAAGAACCTCGAGTAGTTTACCTCGTTCTTCGTCCTCTTGAGTAATCGGGGCAGCTGCTGTTAGGGTTATTCCTGCTGTTTCAGCCAAACTTTCGAGCGCTTCGCGAAACGTCATCCCCTCATACTCTTCCAAAAATGTGTAGACATCACCACTCTTGCCACATCCGAAACATTTGTAGCGCTGCATCGTCTCACTGACAAAAAAGGAAGGGCCATTTTCGCTGTGGAAGGGACATAAGCCCTTAAAGTTGGCACCAGCGCGTTGCAGCGTTAGCCGACTGCCAATGACATCCACAATATTTATAGCATCTTTAACTTGTTGTACCTGCGACATAGCTACACAATCCAATACTCGTATTATCTATAAACACGGTATACTTGTCATATGCAAACGGTACGAAAACTGCCCCTATGGTTTTTTTTGGGCTTCTTCGCCGTCTTCTACCTACTCTTTTTTAGTCGGTATACACTGCTAACTGCCAGCGATTTGGGAAGACATATTACCAATGGTCGGGTGATCTTGGAAACAGGAAAAATCTTTGACACCAATCTGTATTCCTATACCCACCCTGATCGACATGCTCCCAACCATCACTGGTTATTTGGCGTTATCACCTACTTGATCCATCAAACACTTGGCTTCTCAGGTATCACACTCCTAACAGCTGCGCTCTATACCGCCTCCGTGATCCTTATTCTACGATATATTGGAAAAAAGTATGGACGAATTCCTCTGATTGCGAGTGCGCTCCTTATTCTACCAATCGCGACTGATAGATCAGAGGTGCGCCCCGAGGCATTTAGTCTCTTTTTCTTTGCACTGGAGTTAGTAGTACTCCTGTATTGGCAGGAAAAAAAGATTGCAAACCGCATAATGGTTTTAGTATTTTTTGCGATTGCTGCACTTTGGGTTAATATTCACATCTTCTTTTTTATGAGCTTTATACTCATTGGCTGTTTTGGGGTATCCGCTCTCATCGAGAAGGATTGGCAAAAAGTGAGCTGGCTGAGCAGCTTTGCACTTGCAGCACTCATAGGGACTCTCTGCAACCCACTTTTTATTACAGGTGCACTTTACCCCACCCAGATACTACAAGAATATGGCTACCCGATTGCTGAAAATCAGACTCCCTACTTTTTTTTGCACAACTATACCACCAACTTTCACTACTACTTAGTCAGTATATTTTTACTAACTGTCGTATCTATTGGAGGTATAGTCTTCAAAAGTCGGATGCAGCACAGTGCTATCCTCCTTACTTGTGCTACGTACTTTGTCTTCACCAACAAATTAATTCGCTTTTCCAATTTTTTTGCACTAGTTGCTGCTCTCATATTTGCCATTCTCATCGCACTAGTTTTGCCTAAGCTCAGAAGGATATATACAGATCTCAGTGAAAATCTCATCGCACTCAGTGCTACCTCACTGGTAGTATTTAGCCTGCTAGCAATACTACTCACAAGTGGACTATTCATGCCATTTACTAGAGGTATTGGACTGGGGGTATTTCCTGGTGTCAACAAATCTGCTGAGTTTTTTAAACAACTCACAGTCAGTGGCCCCATTTTCAATAACTTTGATATTGGTGGGTACCTTATTTATCATTTGTATCCACGCCAGCAAGTCTATGTAGATAATCGAGCAGAAGCATATCCTGCTGATTTTTTAGTAGAGTATAAGGTGGCTCAGCTAGACCGAACCGTCTGGGAAAAACTTGATGATCAGTATCAGTTTGGAGCAATCTATTTTAGTAGACTGGAGCGAACCGAGTGGGGACAGCAGTTTTTAATCACCACAATTCAAGATTCTCGATGGGCTCCCATTTATGTTGATGACTTTACCATTATTTTTGTTCGCGATATCCCAGAGCACCAAGATATCATTAAAAAATACAAATTACCCGAAGAAATGTTTAAGATTTCAGAGCAATAGCGGTTAAAAGGCAAAACTAAGCCTTTAAATATCTTGTTGAAGCTGGTAAAATTTGTTGTTTCATAGTAAGATGAATCCAGAAACTTGCAGAAAGTCCGTATGAAAGTTAAGAACTCACTTCAAATTGATCCAAAAAAAGGCGATAAACTCGTCAAACGTAAAGGTCGTCTATACCGCATCAACAAACGCAACCCACGCCGTAAAGCTCGCCAAGGTTAGTTGCCTTTTCTCATAGCGTACAAACATTTTTTTTATTTACTTGTTGTCTGGAATAAACTTGAGTGCTGCACCATTGATGCAGAATCGCTTCCCCGTAGGTGGAGGGCCATCATCAAAAACATGCCCCAAGTGAACGTTCGTATCATTCGACAAAACTTCTATTCGTTTCATGCCGTGTGAGCTGTCTTCTTGCAGGTGGATATTTTCAGTAATTGGCTGAAAAAAACTGGGCCAACCACTACCTGACTCAAACTTTGCCTCAGATCGAAACACAGGTAACCCTGTATCAGCTGTCACATACGTTCCCACTCTCTTTTCTTCGAGTAGTGGACTAGTAAAGGGAGGCTCTGTACCCTTATCATACAAAATAAAACACTGTGAAGGTGTTAGGTTGTCTTTCATAGCGTACTGTATTTTTCTGCCAAGGTATGTAAATGTTTTTCTTTTTCGTCTTTAAATAAACTGCTATCAACACCTAGTTTATGAATCATCTTGGCAGCATGTTGTGCGCCCAAGTGGTGAGGCATAATGACATAGCTGGCACCAGCCTGATATAAATCTCGTGCATCTTCAACCGTATGTGCAAGGGCAATCACGACACTGCGCGGCCCAATAGTTTTGAGATACTTCACCAACATTCTATTGGTATTGACGTCAGGAATAGTAGAAACAGCAATTCGCAACTTTTGAATTGGTAGGTCTTCTAAAAACTCAACATCGCCTGCATCACCAAAAAAATATGGCACCTGTTTTTTTTCTAACTGCTCAATTGAGGTGGGATTGAAGTCTACTACACAGTAGTCTTCATCAATTTTTTCAAAAGTGTGCAAAAAGTCTTGTCCAACACGATCGTAGCCAAATAGAACTGCAGTGTAGTTGGTGGTAGTACTCTGCTCACTTTTATTATGGGTAAAAAACTCTAAGTACTTGACCCAGTTTTCTAGTCTGGGATAGAGTTTTTCAGAGTATAAAATTAAGTATGACGAAGCAGTGATTGTGATGACGCCTACTAGGGTAATCATTGAAAGTGTTTCTTGTGATATATGGCCTACCTGCATACCAATCGTGGCAAGAATTAATGAGAACTCACTAATCTGTGCCACCGTTAGTCCACTCATAAAACTGGTGCGGCGACTATACCCCAAGTAGTTCATGAGAATAATCATAATTATTGGATTACCAATCAAAACGTAGAAGGAGAAAATTATGGCAGGTACGACAATTTTGCCCAAGTCATCAAGCACCATATGCGAACCAAGTAGAATAAAAAACATAATGATAAAAAAGTCGCGTAAGGGACGCATTCGTGAAGATACTTCGTCAGCATAGGCAGTTGATGATAAACTTACCCCTGCCACCAATGCACCAATTTCTACGGAAAATCCCAAGAGCATGAATAAACTGGCCAGACCAGTCCCCCATGCTAGTGAAAAAATAAAGAGTAGCTCTTGCGAACCAGCAACGTACTTGATCAACCGAGGTAGTACATAACTACCAATCAACAGTAACCCTACCATCAGTCCCGCCCCCTTAAGGACTATCATATTGACTGCAGTTAGCGTGTCACCGTCTGTTTGGTTGTTGATCATTGCGATCACAATCAAGATCAGTGATGCAATAATATCTTGTACCAATAAAAAGCCCACGGCAATTTTGGCATATGTTTTTTGTAGGTCTTTTTTATCACTCAACAACTTTAAAATAATAATCGTACTGCTAAAGGTCAGCGCGATTGCAACATACATTGCAGATACCTTTGCAATCCCCAGGAGAATAGCAATAATAAACCCCACAATTGAGGTGAAAACTACTTGGCCAATACCAGCAAGCATCGAAATTTTACCTACTTCTTTGATTACTTTTGGATTAAGGTGTAAGCCAACGATAAATAACAACAGCACGATTCCCACTTTTGAAAAAACTTCCAGTTCTTTAGTGGCCTGCAAAATGTCTAGTGCGTATGGCCCGACAATCACACCTGTCAAAATATACCCAATAATCATGGGTTGTCTCAGAGTGCGAGCCACAATTGCAATGAGGGTAGTGATCGCGAGTAGGATACTTATCTCAACAAAAACAGACATGGTGTATATCATACCTACAAACTACCCGTAAAAGCTAGTTCAACTCATTGAGCCACAGATACACGCTCAATCAGATCTAGTTAAACCTGCTTAAACCCAAGTTTAGACTCCACTTAAAACTCTTCAGAAACCAAATGATTGAGAGAATTAAGTAAATTATATTTAAACCAAAACTAATTGCTATAAATTTCGGATCTATTGTTTGGGTATACAAGAGGGCGCGCATTGACTCAAAAATATAGGTAGAGGGTAACAGATAACTGATTGGGTGCAGAAACGATGGTAAGTTGGCCAGTGGAAAAAATACTACACTAA
>JBILVZ010000028.1:0-14670 GCA_044370175.1 Methylococcaceae bacterium | reverse complement strand
TGGAAGCTATTCATCATACACTCCACACCTACAACCACAAACGTATTCACTCTGCTCTTAACATGCCCCCCGTCAAATTCCACACCAAGTATTTACACTCTCTGTGCACGAAAAGGGGCGCTTGACACACACAAAATGCTGATGATGAAATCAATCGACTCAAAGAACTCCGCAAAACATTGGTAGAGAAAAACTTGGACGGTGTGTACTCTGATGAGATTTTCAAAGAGCAGAACGAAATAATTGAAGAAAAAATGTTGACCGCACAAATTGCCAAAGACCAAAGTACCATAAAAAAATATGATATTGTCGCCATCACAGATTTTATTAAAACAAAGCTTGCTGATTTAGGTGAAACGTACAAAAAATCTAATACTAGCCAGGTAAAGGTGCTGCTGGGTTCGGTGTTCGAGTCTGGATTGGCTATGGACGTAGATGCTACACCGAACTACAAAATTAATGCGATTTATAGGCAAATTTTAGATAAAAAACAGGAGCCTATCCCACTAGGCGGAGAGGGTGGGATTCGAACCCACGGTGAGTTTTACCCCACGGAGGTTTAGTAAACCTCTGCACTCGGCCACTATGCGACCCCTCCAAAACAGCTGTAACTATACCAAAAAATAACTAAAATTCCTAGATCAAGAAGTGTTATTAGAAACACTATTATTTATTTCTCTCATTTTTAACAAATAAATAGGTACCAACAATGAGAAATATAAGTCCCAGTCCAATCACTACGCTTAGGTTTAGTACAGGATTAAAAAGTACGGTCTTCTCATATTCTGGTTTACCAAAATAATAGACACTGCGTAGCAGATCAACTGCATACGTCATCGGAGAAATACGCGAGGCAATCAAAATAGGAAGCGGTAGTTGCTGAATAGGATTAAAAACCCCTGCCAGAAAAAATTGAGGGAATAAGATGAATGGAAAAATTTGATTTGCAGCACGTTGATCTGCAATATTTGCCATTACAAACACTCCAAAAGCTCCCCCAAAAAAAGCCACAACAAAAATAAAGGGAAGTAACCTAAGGAGAGAGAAAAAATCTAAAGGAATACCCATGATGTAGCCAAAAATAATAATGCCAATGATCTGCACAAATGAAACTAATGTCTCACCTAGAATCTTGCCGATTAGTATCGAATAGCGAGAGATGGGAGCAATAAACATTTCCTGAGCAAAATCATTTTGTCGATCTTCGACCAGTGAAATAATCCCAGCTGAAGTTGATTGGAATAATGTCTGTCCAAGCACTCCGGTAAGTACAAAAACTAAAAAGTTATATCCCAATCCATCTGCAAGATTCTGTTGTAAACTTGTTCCCAAAATCCCAATAAAAATGATAGGAAAAATAAAGCTCGCCATAATACGTGTGCGATCTTTGAGCAACTTGGCAATATCACGATAGGCTATAGTGAAAATGGCATTAGTGTTTTGCATGGTTCTTTGTAATTATTTCTACATACGCATCTTCAAGTGATGGAGCATGAATATCTAAACTGGTAAGTGGTGTTTGAATCATCTGTATCACAGATTGTGCAGAGTGTGTGTCAAGGGCAATGCGAAATGGTCCATTCCCACTAAACACCAATTTTTTGCTCTTCATTTCTGCTATTAATTTCTTGTGATCTAGTGCATCCACTGTAATGTAGTTCTGAATTAAACTTTTCTTTATAGTTGCTGGTGTCCCACGAGAGACAATCGTGCCTTCATCAATAATACAGACGTAGTCTGAACCCTCAGCTTCTTCCAGATAATGAGTGGTGAGGAAGATGGTAATGTCACCCTTTTTTTGAATATCTTGTAAATACTTCCAGACATTCTGTCGGCTCACTGGATCAAGTCCTGTGGTAGGCTCATCTAAAAACAAAACGCGCGGGTTATGCATGAGGCTGCGGATAATTTCTAGTTTGCGCTTCATGCCACCTGATAATTCTTTGACGGGTTTAAAAATGTCTTTCTCTAGTCCCACAACACTTGCCAACTCATAGACTCGTTTTTTATATGAATCAGCCATTAGAGTGAAGGTGGGCATAAACGGATAGAGATTATATAAATTGGCATGAAAACGTATATTTTCTTCAGCGGTTAAGTTTTTATCCAAACTAGGATTCTGAAAGATAACACCAATTTGTTGTCGCACTCTTGAAGGTTCCTTTTCGACATCAAATCCTGCAATAGAAACAGAACCACTAGTCAAGGAGAGAAGTGTAGTTAAGATGGAGATAGTTGTAGTTTTTCCGGCACCATTGGGGCCAAGCAGTGAAAAAAATGAGCCTTCTTCCACGTAAAATGAAATAGCATCGACAGAGTTTTTTTCAGCCTTTTGATACCGTTTTACTAAGTTTTCAACTTCAATTACGTTGCTACTTACCATAGAACTATCATTATACAGTAGCTTATAAGAATTACGTGTTAGAAAGTACGAATACGTGCATCAAGAATTGCAGCACCTTGGCTTTTTTCAAAAACTACAACAGGATTGATATCAAGCTCTGCAATCATAGGATACTGCTCAAATAATTGGGAAACTTTTGCGAGAATAGTCGTAATAGCTTGAATGTCGGAAGCATCTTGCCCACGGGACCCTTTCAAAATGGGTGCAATTTTAAGGCGTTCAATCATATCTGTAACTTCGCTCTTTGAAAGTGGTGCTAGGCCAAATGCAGCATCGTTAAATGTTTCAGTAAAAATTCCGCCCATACCACAACCGATCAGTGCTCCTAAATGTGGATCGCGCACGCCACCAATGATTAATTCAATTCCTTTTTTTTCTAACTGCTGCATTACTAAAATTCCTTCAATTTTTGCGTCGGGAAAATTATTTTTAATCTTTGTCAGTAGTTTGTTGAATTCAGTTACTATTGTTTCTTTTCTGACATTGAGCACAACGCCACCGGCTTCACTTTTGTGGATGATATCTTGTGAAATAATTTTTAAAACAACACGTTCACCACAGACAGAGAGCGCATGCTCGAGTTCTTTTTCTTTTGTAACAAATGCCCATGGCACAACGGGGAGGTCATATGCTTCTAAAATTTCTAATACTGATACTTCTGATAGCCACGAATGTTTTGCAGTGTGCCTATCCAAGATTGTATGAACCTTGCGGTGATCAATGTTTCTAAAGTAGCTGGGAGCAATAGCTTGTTTCCAGGTGCTAAAGCGGTGCAGTATATCTAACCCAAGTGCAGTCAATTCTGGAAATCGAATGCCTGTCACCTCAGATTGTTGTAAGATCGCTATTCCTTTAGTGACGCGCTCGCCACCCAAAAAACTAACGATAATTGGTTTGGCAGTTGCTCGCTTTAACTCTGCAATGGAGCGTGCAGTTTTTTCCACCTCGGTCATCGACTGTGGTGTCAGCAGTATCACCAGTGCATCCACACCTTTGTCTTGAGCCACAATCTGAAGTGTTTTTGTATACCGGACTGCATCCGCATCACCCAAAATATCTATTGGGTTGTGAATACTAGCCGCAGCTGGCAAAAAGCTACTCAGTTGCTTTTTTGTTTCTGCATTAAGCGACGCAAGTTGTAAATGTGACCGTACCAGAGCATCAGTGGTGAGCACTCCTAAACCGCCTGCATTTGTGACAACTGCCACACGATCTTTCTTGAGCAGAGGATTGTAGGTAAAACACTCTGCATAGAGAAATAGCTCTTCAATTGTTTCAGCTTGGATCATGCCTGCTTGCCTAAACAGGGCATCATAGAGTGCTGTGCTACCCATGAGTGCCCCAGTGTGAGACTGGGCAGCCTGAGCGCCTCGAGAAGTTTTACCTGATTTCAAAACTATGATGGGTTTTGGATGTCTCTGTTGACGTAGTTTATGTGCTGTCTTGAGTATTCCTGCAAAATCGGAAAGCTCTTCTACATATAGTAAGATTACTTTTGTTTCAGGGTCGTTTGCTAAGTACTCCAGAAGTTTAACCTCACCAAGTGCTGCTTTGTTGCCTACACTGAGAAACTTAGAAATTCCAATATTACTACTTTTAGCATAATCAAGTACTGCAACACCAAGTGCACCACTCTGCGAGAGAAAGGCGATTGAGCCGGCCTTTGGCATGGTAGGTGCAAAAGATGCATTCATCTGCAGGTGTGCATTGATAACTCCCAAGCAGTTTGGGCCAACAAGCGTGAATCCATACTTGCGTGCTAGTGCAACGATTTTTTGCTCAAGTTCTCCATTGCCAACTTCCTTAAAACCAGCACTAATGACGACGGCTGCTTTAATTTTTTTCTTGCCAGCCTCCACTAAGACAGTTTCCACAATGGCTGCTGGAACACAGATCACAGCAAGATCAACTGCTTGTGGCACATCGGCTATTGAAGCACATACAGGCAAGCCATACAGCTCACCTTTTTTTGGGTTGATCGGGAAAATTTTGCCACTAAAACTTGCTACTAAGTTTTTGACAATGTCATTGCCAACACTTCCCAGTTGGCTAGAAGCACCAAGTACGGCAATTGATTTGGGGGAAAAGACAGCAGATAGACTCATTGAGACAGTGTAGCAAAAGAAGGGACTATTGAATAGTGAAGGTATAGATAGTGAAGCACCAGGCGGAGGTGGAGCAAATTACGGCGAACCCCAATTTAAGTATTTTGATATGTTGAGGTCATCGTACGCAGCGTTAGAAAAAAACTATCAGCTGATAGCCTTGGTTAATTCTTCTTTGTCAACCGATAATTGAACATGTCCACAATCAATGCATGCTAATGAAACAATAGATGCTCCACTGCTAAACAATCCCTTGCTTTCACTAGCTTGATGATACACCCCACCAGCTTCACCTGGAAGACGTAGTGCACCAGTACTTAAGTTCTCTGATTGACACGCTATACACTTTTTTTTCATATATTATAAATATAATCTCATGAGTCTCTACATTCTTCAGTAGAAGAGATGCTCAATAACATTCTCAACTCAGGCGGAGGTGGTGTAAATTGCGCCGAACCCCTGCTGACGTATTATAATGAACTGATGGTTGCATATCAATCAAGTAAGGATGAAATTATATAAAAAATTCTGATAAGAAATAAAAGTAAACTTAATTAGTGATTTTAATATCAATCTGTGAGTTTCTCTGTGAATCAGATATGCCTGAGTTCCAAGATACTAGTACAACCGCAAACATGAGTACAAAAAATAACAAAACCAGTAGAAACATTTTGTCACCATAATCACGCAAAATTCTATTTAACCAATATTCTTGCTGTGGCGTTAAATTTTGTTGACTGTCTAAATTGCTAGTCTTATAGTTTTTACCATTTATTGTAAATCCAGATGTGAAGTGAAAGCTCATCTTTTTATTCATAATATTAATCCTTGTTATTGCACTTTAATTGTTGTAAAGTCATCTTATGAAAATTTATTTTATTATATCAAATCTTTTAATAGCTATTTTTTCTTTCATCCCAATGTATGGAATGCTTACAACAATAAAGTCACTCAATGTAGGCCTAGTGCTGGTGATACTATTAGCAATAGTAAATCTTATTCTCTCTATCAGACTGAAAAAGTAATTAATTTTATACTCAGCCTAACATGTGTATGAAAGATTTTTCAAAAAAATCTTCTTTTGTTACTGGTTTACCTAAATTCAGTATCAAAATATTGATCATTAGGCTAATCATTAGTTTAACTGTTTTTTTCTTGAGCTACCTTATTATAAGGTCTATTGTAGAAACGCATTTCATATCCCTTTATACTGTTTCAGCTATTGGTAAATATTTAGTTTTATCTTGGATATTTTATCCGATAGCAATTTTGATTTCTATTTTTTGTTTTTATCCAAACAAGAAAATTTTATTGCAACATTTTACTTCACTAACTTTAATTAAGGTTGTATACCATACTACAATTTTAGTACTAATCAGCTTTGCTGTATCTTTAGTCTTAAATGTAATTTATTTTATCAATTCAGATAAGTCTACTGCTATTAGCCTACTGTCCAGCTACAAGGGAATAGGTCATTTCTTATCATTTAACATTTTTTTCTTTATTCAATGGGTTTTGGTTGGTTTAGGGGAAGAAATTATATTTAGGGGGGGCTTTTATAGAGGGATACGAAGCATACTCCCCATGGGATACTCAATAATACTATTATCAATTTTTTTCTTACTAATGCATAGTATACATTTTTATTCATCGATCTTCATTTTTGTTTCTTCAGCAATTTCGGCGTACTATCTTGAAAAGCAAAATAATTTAGTACCAATTATTTTGCTTCATATATTACAAGATATGTATACTGCAGGTATTACACTCTATTTAGGTGCATATATAACTAGTCTACTTTAGTAGTAATCATAATCCACTAGGCGGTGTGTTTACGAAAAAATCCGAACCTTTTTCAGCGGCGGTTGCCCCCACCCCAACCGCCGCGTGTGCGGGCCGAACGGTTGATTCACAGAATTGATATAATAACAATACATGTATCCATACAGACCAGTCCAACCAGGTATTTCAAAGCAGTTCCACGAGACAGTTTCGTATGCAGAACATTTGATAATACAACCGAAACTGAAAGATACTATGTACTGTATTTGGCAACTGAAAACGAGTATTCCGCTTGCTCTAGATTTTACCTATCTGGTTTTTCCTGACTGTTGTGTCGATATTGTTATTGACATTAACGATACGAGCGATTCGGTACTGGTTATGACACCGGTGACATCTGCAGTAACGCTTTCGTTGGGCAGAGTGTTTCATTATCTTGGAGTGAGAGTATTTCCAGGCTCGTGGAACAATACATGGGGAGTGCCTGCTTTAAAGATTGTTTCATCTGTAGAACCCATTCCTATTCAAGTACCCGGATTGCGAAAGCAATTGGAGCTGTATAAAGATAAGCCACTTCACCTATATGCAAAGCATTTGGAGAACGTAATCGCACAGCTGGATATCCAGTTCCAGCCAATGCCTGAGTATGTCATGCACTTATTGCAGGGCATATTTGTACGCACTGTCGCAAATAGTTCACGATACAGTACCCGCCAGCTTGCTCGAATTGTTCTCGAAAAAACCGGGTTTACACCCCGCGAACTTATCCGTATAGGAAAGATGCAAAGGGTACTCAGTGATTTCAATTCAAATGCATATTTACAGGAATACTACGATCAACCTCATTTTATTCGTGAATTTAAAAAAATATCCGGGTATACACCTTCAGAATATTCAAAGAGATTTTAACATATACAATGTCCGTAACGTACAATTATTGCACTAGGCACCTATGTAAAATAATGATGTCAAATATTTACTACTTACTATGAACATAACCGGCTCTTTTCCAATAGTAATAACAAAAAAACTGAAAGAATCACAGGATTTTTATACTGAAAATTTTGGCTTCACAACAGTATTTGAAGCCGACTGGTACCTACACATGCGCCATGGGGCAAGTAATGTAGAGATTGGATTTATGGCTCCGGATCTGGAAAACCAGCCACCCGGATTGCGTGATGCATACAAAGCAAAAGGTATTATCTTTTCCCTTGAAACAGATAATGCAAAACAGTGTTATGAAACACTGAAGAAAAAAGGATTGCCATTTGTGTTGCCTTTGAAAGATGAAGAGTGGGGACAGCGACATTGTATTGTCGCAGACCCTACCGGCTTGTATATTGATATTGTTGAGCAGTTATCACAATAATATGACAAAAAAACCATTAACATCATATATTAACCTGGGCCCTTCGATTGTAAAAAACCTTAACTCTGTGGGAGTGTATACGTTGGATGATATTAAGAAGATTGGTCCTGCTGGCGTTTACCTCAAACTGAAGAGTACGTATCCAAAAAAAGTGTGGCCTGTCTGTTACTACCTGTATTCGTTAGAAGGTGCACTAACGGATACTTACTGGGATGATATATCAAGAAAGAAGAAGGAACAGTTGCTCAAGGAAGTCGGCAGGTGAATTCTACGCTTTTCAGCGAACTGTTTAAATAATTCCACGCCCCCGACCCGTGGGCCAGCGGAGCGGAATTGGCCACAATTTGCAATTGGCGGAGGTGGTGGGATTCGAACCCACGAAGCCTTGTGAGCTCACGCTTTCCAGGCGTGTGCAATAGACCACTATGCGACACCTCCACAGAATCATTATTCTAACATGTGCAAGTGGTTTTAGCCGTATGGTTTTTCAAATTTGTACTACAATATTTGTATGCGCTTGTTTAAACTCTTTTTATTTTCTCTTGTTTGTTTGATTTTTTTATCTCCAGCTACTGCCCCGTTAGTCTACGCAAAAGAATACGCAATTACCTCAGTCAATATATCTGCCAAAATTTTGCCCAACGGGACAATGAGCGTTACCGAAGAGCGCACGTACGATTTTAATGGTGAGTATACCTTTGCCTATCAAACGATTAACACAGTTCCTGATCAATCAAAAAATCCAGGAAGAACTGAAGAATATATACTAAAAAAATTTAAAATTTGTGAAGTTGGGGGTGTTTGTTATCGTCAACTTTCAGGCCGAGAAGTACAAGCCGCAGATACTTCTCGCCCCACAAACACTTTTTATGTAGTCAATCAATCATCTAAAGTGTATATAAAGTGGTTTTATCGCGCAAATACTGAACAAAAAAAGTTTCTCCTTTCTTATGATGTTACTAATGCGGTCACGAGACACAAAGATATTGCTGAGTTATATTGGCAGTTTGTGGGCAGCGAGTGGGAGACCTTGCAGAAAAATATTTCGGTCACCCTCAATCTACCAGTTGGGATTCCTCCTGATCAAATCCAAGCATGGTTGCATGGGCCACGTACAGGGATCGTTAGTATCCCATCAGCACAGCAAGTACATTTTGTTGTTTCTAGTCTTTCCTCAGGCACGTTTTTTGAAGGAAGAGTTATTTTTCCTCGTACGGTAACAAGTGCGGGAGCCGTTGGTACAAGCAGCAAAGCGGAGATACAAGGGCAGGAAAAACAGTATATTCAGGAAACAATCCAACAAATTGAGGCAGAAAGCGCACGATCAGTTGGATATGGGATTTTCTCATTATTCATTACTGGCATCTCGACACTAATATTTATTACGATGACCAGGCGATTTTTAACATATGGTAAAGACTATGCACTACCACAAATAAATGCAGCTGGCAAACTTTGGGAACCGCCTAGCACCATTGATCCAGCTCAGGTAGAACAGCTGCTGCTTGGGAAAAAACAGGTAACTTCAAAATCTTTCACAGCCGCTATCCTTTCACTAGTATTAGATCGGTACTACAAAATTCTACGCAGTGATCAAAGAGAAGGTTTTATTTTTAAACGCTACAAATACTTTTTAGAACCACTCGAGAACAACACTAAGCACCCCTCTTCAATTCAAGCAGCGGTACTAGAAATCCTTGCCCAAGTTCCAGAATCTTCTGAAAAATTGCAAGGGCAGGAGCGGATGGTGCTGGCATTTGATGACATTATAGACTGGGTGGAAGATAATCGGCTTGAGGCCTCACAATTTTTTTCAGAAGAGCTGCCAGAACTTGTCTTTCAAGAAAATGTACGTGAGGGTTTTTTTGATGTGGAAAGTTATGTCAATAAAGGTTCGAGTGTAAGCATGGTGATTCTTTTTGTACTAGGTGTACTCCAGTTTGGAGCGATAACCCTGATTGGTGCTGTCACAGATCCTGCTCCCTTTGCAGTACTTGCAGCACTAGGAGGTATTGTTCTCTCGATTGTGTACTTCTGTGCCAGCTTATTGTTTGTGGCAAATGGCGAAAAAAGAACCAAAGCAGGAAGTGTCGAAGCAGCAAAATGGAAGGCGTTTAAACAGCATATGAGCGACTATCGAGTAACGGAAAAGTACCCTATTGATTCAATTATTTTATGGGAAAAATATTTGGTATATGGGACCGTACTTGGAGTCTCTGCAAAAGTTCTTCAGCAATTTTTAGTCAATTTTTCTCCAGAACAACAAGCACAGTTGGCTACTTACTGGGGTGGCTTGGATAGTACTGGTGGCAGTGATTTTGCTAGCTCATTTGCTTCAATCACAGATGCTGTTTCTTCAATACATTCTGTCAGTGAGAGCAGCTATGGTGCTTCTGGTGCGGGTTCATCAGGAGGGAGCTCCGGTGGCGGTGGTGGAGGTGGCGGCGGCGGAGGTGGTGGTGCAGGATAAGTCAGTACTTTTTGTCTTTGGTTATTTATGCAGAGCTTGTTATAATCAGCCTGCACCGAATACGCTTGGAAGCGTCGCATAGTGGCCTAGTGCAGCAGGTTGCTAACCTGCGCCTCAGAAATGAGGCTCGTGGGTTCGAATCCCACCGCTTCCGCCTAGTGGGATAGGCTCTTGTTTTTTATCCAAAATTTGCCTATAAATCGCATTGATTTTGTAGTTAGGTGTAGCCGCTACGTCCATAGCTAGTCCAGCCTCGAACACCGAACCCAGTTGACTAATTACCTCTAGGTATTCAGTTTTGTGTGCTCACCCAGTTGTTTCAGCAATTCAATTTGTATACTTTCGTTCAGGTCACCTTCCTCAAGAATGGACTGTATTGCTCGTTCAAACGAATCACGGTTAATTTTTTTCTCTACAAGCCACACTACTAAGTACTCCATGTGTACGATGAATGTGCCAACTGTACCTCCTAGTTCATTAATCTCAAGAAAGTAGCCACCCAAAGCAATTGCTGTCCGTTTATTACCATCGTTAAATGCATGACCAGTTGAAACCGAGAATACAAGATACGCTAACTTTTCTAAAAAGCTTGGATAGTAAGAATCATTTTGAATATGTGCAATGACGGATTCAAGTTGGCTGAGATCTTTGTAGCCATGCAAACCACCAGATATTTCTAAAACTCTTTTGTGTTGTTCCAAGGCATGCTTGAAATCAAAGTATGCGATTTTCATTTATCCTTGAGACGTTTGAAAACACCTTGATATTTTTCTATTCTCTTCGCGAGTTCCATGCTTTTTTCTCCCAAGAATCTTTCAAATTCTTCTGTATTGAGTGGAGTAATATAGTCTTTTAATTCAGGGTGTGTAATTGACCGTAAACCGTAATCTCTACTAGCCATTTTGATTCTGACAGAGTCAAGTTGTGGTTTCCACGCTGGGTCATTTTCAAATTCTGTAAATATGACATCTACTTCTTCTGTGGTTAGTTTTCTTTTTAGCTCATTACTTTTCTTTCTCAGCCGATCTGCCAATCCCGCTTCATACATGGCAATGGTGGTTAGTACTTCAGAGTAGAGCGTATCTCTGACTTTATCTTCCTTTTTAAGGTTCAGCAACTGTTTGTATTCTTGTGAGTGCTCTTTAAAAATACTTTTATATATTTTATTGGTGTAAATTGCATACTTATAGTTACCTATATCCACGCACTCTTTTAAAGCATTAATATAATCTACTCTATAATTTTGACCTGCATACAAGCTGATTAAATATGATTCATCTCTTTGATTGATATATTTTGTGTCACCGCCTGTTTTTTTAGCTATTACATCAATTACCACATTGAGAATTAAGTTTCTTAATAATCGAGCTCTCTCACTCTCTACTAGTAGCATGCCAAGGTTTAATAAAGCCTTAAAATTGAAAATACCTAGGTTTCTAGTTTTGCGAGTGACATGAATGTCACTCGCAAAATTAGAAACAAATTCCTTGAGCTTTTCTCCTGTTAAAACCTGATAACCATTTTGTCCCAGTTCATCGCCGTACTCAGCCAAATACCTTCTAATGGTACGCAAATCAACCTCGAAGAAGTTGACGACTTGATCAATCGTGTACTTATACTCACCATCAAACTCAAATCCCTTTAAGCCAACCTCATGATAGATATAGTCCACTGCATATGGATTATTTAAAATATTTTTTCGATCAAGTCTTGAGTCAGATAAAAGTTTAGCCATACCTGTAGTATATCCTAAAACACTTTATACAGTGATGCGAAGATTGCATAGTTTCGGTATATTTCGTGCGACCTCCGCCTAGTGTTTTTAAATAATGGTTTCTGTATACTGAAGCTACTATTAGTAACTTAATCCTTACATACCATATTTATGGCAGTAACGCTCAAACACACATCAAGATTTAAACTTTACTTACTTATACTGTCTGCTTTCCTATTTTTTTCAATCGTAGGGTGGCTATTTTTTTTTGAAAGACAACTCATCATGGGAGACACAAGCAAAAATTACTTCAAAACAAAGGTTGCTGTCTATCAGATTAATCAAAAGTTTTGTGGCATGTTGGGATGCATGTTTGGATCTTCCGAAAATGTTATCAAAATACCTGAGGCTGATCCAGATACCTTCCAAGTAATTTTTGATAACCCAGATTATCATTACGTTATTTCTAAAGATAAAAACCATCTTTTCTTAGCTTCAGAGGCACAGAAGGTAGATCTTAATAATTTAAAAATTAAAGATAACTATATGACAGATGGTATCAACATTTACTATCAAGGCCACAAGCATGATGAATTTGACGTAAGTACTTTTGAAGTAATAGGAGACAAACTTGTAAAGGATATAAATGGGTTATATCAAATAGTCAATAGCTTTAGTATTTCGGCTAGTGCTGAGCATACTGGACTTACTCAACGAACAGTTCTAGTAGATAAAATAGATATTATAGATAAAGAGACTTTTGTTTTTCATGAAAAAGCGAAAAAAGTAGGCAATAGCTACGTTCAGGCTGAAGATAAGAATTTACTATATAATCATAGCACTGGCAGTTATAGTGTTGTTGAAAAGGCAAACGATAAAGTCAATTTCAAACGTTTAGATTGCAGTTATTCTAGTATGAATGGCAAGGTCTATTATGGATTGAAGGAAGTAAAAGGAGCAGACACCAAAAATTTTACTCCGCTTAATAAAGATACAAGTGTGAATTTTGTAATTAATAATTGTGAATCAGGTAACTATGGGTGGGATGGTAAGAATTACTATTTTCAAGGTATTTTAGTAAATAAATCACAAGTTCCGAAAGAATTACTCTAGTAAATTAGTTATTATGTATAATTATACTGTTAATCAACAGTTAACAAGCACTTCTATAAGCACAATAAAGTTCAAAAAAATATTTTAATTGGGGTTCAGCGTAATTTGCACCACCTCCGCACTGACCTAAAAATTCCGACACAGTCCATCAGTGTATCTTCTATCAGGCACTTTAGCGGAACATAAGATCCCCATGTACTCATTAAATACATCAGGTGAGATGCGGTGAAGTGCAAAAAGTTGCTCAACATGGGGCATCCCATGCAACGCTGCAGGATCAATTGGCTTTCCATCTCTGCCATGCCATGGCTCTGGTCTAATATCTTCATGAGTATTTGTCATATATACTCCTCTCATATGTATTATACATCTCACTCCAAGTTGCGAGGCCAGATGAGTAGTGCACAATACTGGTAGGTTGGGTATACTTGTCAGCGTGCCAGAAGTCTTGACAGTCGCCAATCTCACAAAAATCTACCCACCAGAAAAGAAGGGCAGTAGTCCTTTTGTCGCGGTCAATTCTATCTCTTTTGGCTTACAAGAGGGTGAAATTTTAGGTTTTCTTGGTCCCAACGGCGCAGGCAAGTCCACCACAATCTCAATGTTATTGGGGGTTCTAAGTCCCTCATCGGGTAGTATCAAGTATGGCGAGTTAGACCTGGAACACAACCGCAGTCAAATTTTAGAACAAGTGACCTTTGCCAGTACCTACATAAAAATGCCTTGGCGCTTAACAGTCATGGAAAACTTACGAGTCTATGCTGCCCTCTACGGAGTCTCATACGCTGACTTTACGAGCCGTGCAAAGAAATTCTTAGAGTTTTTTGGCGTTTGGAATCAACGAGATAAGTCAATGGCACAGTTATCTGCAGGGCAAATCACTCGGGTAATGTTGGCAAAAGCTTTTATTCCCTATCCCAAGATTGTTTTGCTTGATGAACCTACAGCTTCACTTGATCCTGATATTGCACACGAAGTTCGCGCCTTTATTTTAGAACAACAAAAGGAGTACAACACAAGTATTTTATATACTTCACACAATATGGACGAGGTCAGTGAAGTTTGTGAACGGGTAGTATTTTTACAACATGGTGAAGTGATTGCAGTTGATAGACCTGAAAACTTAGCCGCGTCTGTTTCACTTGCGCGGATGTATTTGCAAGTGCAAGACGGCTTAAAAAGAACTGAGCGGTTCGCTAAAGAAAAAGGCTTAGCAGCAAAAATTGAAGGGAGAGAAATTGAAATCATGCTTGATGAGCAGGAGATTGCGGCATTCTTGGAGCAGCTTGCTAATGAGAAAATCAAGTACACTCAGATCTCAATTGCCAAACCAACACTAGAAGATTACTTTTTGAGCAAATCGGGAAAGAAACAATGAACATTTCTTGGCAGAGAATTTATGGGCTAAGTTTAAGACACTTGTATCCACTCAAACGTGACTTCGATCTACTCAGTGACATGATCTACTGGCCAGTTATAGATATATTAATCTGGGGTATTACTGGACAGTGGCTGGGTGGGGCTGCGGGTAACAGTGTGATGGTTTCGCTCTTGAGTGGCCTGATCCTCTGGAACGTTATCTGGCGCTCGCAGAGTGAGATTTCTCGCAATCTAATTGACGAGCTCTGGAATAATAACCTAGTTAATTTGTTTTCAACACCACTGAGTTTGAAAGAGTGGTTGCTAGGGGTGATTTTGCTGTCAGTGGGC
>JBILVZ010000038.1:0-10799 GCA_044370175.1 Methylococcaceae bacterium | reverse complement strand
AACATCGCCTCGTCAAGATTTTCCACTGTCCACCAATGTAGGGAATGGTGTTTGATAAATAGGGACGTTTGTATGGTTTGCCACTAAAACCATCATCTGTCATCTCGAAATAATTTTCAATTCGATTCATAGTGTTAGGGCGGTCTTTTTTTTGATCGCTGACTAGGAGGAATTCAGAATCATTGTTTAGGCGCAAAAATTGTTCAAGTTCAGTAAGAGGCTTGAGGGGAAAGTCCTGACCACTTAAGTTGATATATGACTCCCACTTTTTATTCAGTGCTAATAGTTTTTTGATGGCACGTAGCTCCACTTCCACCATACTATACCCTCCCCAAACCACATTTTGACTTTCCAGCAGGTACGTATTCTGATAGTTTGATAAAAATTGAGTTATCTCTTTAAGTAGTGGCTGGCCTGCTCGCTTGTCGACATGGATTAAATAACAATGATTGGGGGCGTAGAGTGCTTTAAAAAGTCTTTTAAATTGTTGGGGGTATCTGTGTACCAAAATAAAGTATGCGATCATTATCAAGAGCTTTCTTGTGCTAGTACAAAAATACAAAAAACAGTGTTTGAAACAAACGAAATATGATGATTATGGGGGCTTATTCAAAAAAATCAAAATCTGATTTGTGCGGTACCTGACTATACACCCTATTTACGTGAGATGATAGGGGCGATTATGAGAGTATCAAGCTGATTACAACTACTACTTTGTTTTCTTAAAACTTTGAATAAGTAATTTGGGAATCAAGTTGATATCTACAGACCGTTCATTTGCTAGTGATAATGTTATAATTCCCAGTGCAAAAGTCATCATGACAGAACCATCAATACCTAAATCTTGTTGTGCAGTTTTGCTAATCAGCGCAAATAGTTTTTTATCACGTTCTTGTAGTTCCTGAAAGGGATGTTCGTTACTCTTGATTCTTTTCATGATCTTTGGCTGAAGCAGTAATGATAAGTGTAAACGGTACATCATTTCGTTTTTACGAATGTCTTCAACTAAAAAACGCAGATGTGTCTCAATTGCCAACTCAGTATCTGAAAGATGCTGTATTGATTCAGTAATCACTTTTTCTCTATTTTCAAAAAAATTGATAAGTAACTCTTTGACAATTTCATCTTTGTTTTTAAAGTAGTTATATGTCAGGCCCAGTGAAGTACCGGCGCGCTGAGCAATTGCACGCATTGTTGAACCTTCAAGTCCATTCTCAGAGAACTCTACAAGCGACGCATGCAGGATTTTTTCTTTTGTTTGTGAGTGGCTCCCTCGAGTCTGTATCATGTCGCAAGTATACCATACTGAGGTCTTGACAATCTGTTTCTCCACAGTGATAATAATAAATTGAACGTTTGTTCATTGTAAAAACTAATAGTGTAGCGAGCTAAGTCACCTATGAAACGAATATTTGATGCAGCATTTTTTAGAAAATATCAAAAAGTTCTACTAGTAGTTTTTATAGCAGGGGTGTTGATTGCACTTCGTATGGTGCTCTTAGCTCAGCCAGACACTTCTATAAAATACACCGTTCATAAAGACTCACTAGTCGACACTGTTCAAGTGACTGGAACGTATAAAGTTACTTCACAAGTAGCAGTCTACTCGCCTACTAACGGCATTATAAAAGAAGTTTTTGTGTCAAATAATGAACAGGTTAAAAAAGATGACAAATTATTTGAAGTAGAAAGTACTGCTACTGCAGAGGAAAAAGCAGCTGCGTATGCTTCATATCAGAGCGCTGTAAGCTCATTACGGACAGCTGAAAATGCGCGAAAAACTTCAGACTCTACAATGTGGGTTAAGCAAAAAACCTTGCTTGATGCCAAAAATGCAGTTAACTATAAGAATGACCATGATATTAATCCAAGTACAAAAAAAGAATACACTTCTCTAGAAGAAGAAAGTCTGGAAACAGCTTTAGTGCAAGCTGAAAAAGACTTTCGAGCAGCTGAAGAAATCTACAAAACTTCAGGTGCCACAATTGCTTCTGCTCAAGCTGCAGTGCGTTCAGCTCTAATTGAATATAACAAAACTCAAAATTCTATTGTCAAAGCTACGGCAGATGGAACTATCCAAAATTTTTTGGGGGCAGTTGGGGATGAAGTTACAGCAAAAGCAAAAAATGAATCAGGATCACAACAAACTTCACAAAACGAAGAAAGCCCAGTATTACTCATCTCTAATTTAGAAAGTCCCTACGTTTCCGCTAGTATCAATGAAGCCTACATGACAAGAATTGCAGAAGGACAACCAGTTACTATTGTCTTTGATTCTTTAAAAAGTCAAACATTCTCAGGTAGTGTGCAATCAGTCGATTCAATTGGTACTGATAATTCCGGTGTTATCTCATTTGCAGCACGTATAATCAGTGCTGATATTCCCAGCACAGTTAAAGCAAACATGACTGCACTCTTAACTATTGAGACACTTCGCAAGGATGATGTGATTGCTGTGCCTAATAGCGCGCTGATTGAGATTGATGGGAAAATGTATGTGCAAAAAGTAGTCAATGGCCCGAAGCCAGAACAGGTTGCAGTTACCGTTGGTACACGAGGTCTCGTTAAGACAGAGATCATGAGTGGCTTAGTCGAAAATGATGTAGTAATTAGCAATCCTGTCACTGAGTAACTATGTATAGTCAAGGATCTTCACTCTCTGTTGGCTGGTTTCTTGCTCAGCGCGATATCAAGCGCTCTAACCCATGGACAACTGCACTCATTGTATTTGTGATGATGTTGACCTTCTTTAATATGTTGTTGTTGGGAGGTATCTTGATCGGAGTTGCTGAGGGGTTGTTTGCTTCGTTTCGTAGTAGCTACTCATCGGATCTGCTGATTACTCCTTCAAAGCAAAAAACAGTGATAGAAGAAACCAACTCAGTTGTTCAAGTTGTAGATAACGTACCAGGTTTGCAAGCGGTGTCAGTCCGCTATACTGCGCCAGCCACTATAGACTACGCCTATCAAACGAAAGTCAGAGACTCAGATAAAGCAGAAAGTACGTCAGGCACACTGACTGGCATTAATCCTATAGCAGAGAATGATGTAACTGGGATGTCCAGCAAAGTGGTGGCTGGTGCATATTTAACCCCTGAGGATCAAGACGCAATCTTACTTGGTGGTGATCTAACTGTGAAGTACGCTTCAAATGGTCCTGCAGCTGGTGCGCTATCGGAGAACGCGTTAAAAACAGCTGATGTTGGTTCAAGAGTGCGCTTGACTGTCAACGGCATTCAAAGAGAAGTTCTAGTCAAAGGTATTGTAACCACAGGTAATACCTTGATGGACGGTAGAATCTATATGACTGATACACAAGTTATTAATTTAGTACGCAGAACGAGTCTCAATGCAAACGAAATGGCGATCAAGCTTGAGCCAACTGCATCACCTGGTGATGCTAAAACTTTTATTGCTGAAAACCTAGAGAATAATCCCAACATTTTGGTTAAGACATATTATGAAGCAATTCCCAGCTCCAGTGCATCAATTACAAGTACGTTTACCTTACTGAGTAATATTGTTGGTTTTATCGCCTTGATTGTTGGTGCTATCACCATCTTTATAGTCATTTATGTAAATGCTATCACTCGCAGGAAGTACATCGGAATCCTCAAGGGAATTGGAATTTCTGTGAATGCTATAAAAATCTCGTATGTGATTCAAGCCCTATTTTATGCTGTCAGTGGCATTATCCTCTCAAGCATACTGCTTTTGGGATATATAGTCCCCTATTTTGACATACACCCTCTTGTATTGCCGCTTGGTAAGTCATCACTTGCAATTGACTTAGCTGGGATCATGAGTAGAGCAGCAATTTTGACAATAACTGCATTTATTTCTGGATTTATTCCTGCTTGGCTCGTAGTAAAACAGAATACATTAGATGCAATTTTAGGCAGGTAAGAAAATATGATAGTAATTAAAGATTTGGTCAAAACATTTCAGTCTGGGAATACGGAGTTAACTGTACTTAAATCCTTGTCGTTTGAAATTCCACAGGGGCAGTTTGTGGCAATTACTGGCCGGTCAGGTTCAGGTAAAAGTACTTTGCTTTATCAGATGAGCGCATTAGATAACAGTACTTCAGGTTCTGTAATTATTGATTCGGTTAATGTAACTGAACTCGATCAAGAACATAAAGTTTTATTTAGATTACATAATCTTGGCTACATTTTTCAGGACTATGCGCTGCTGCCTTCATTGACAGCGGCTGAGAACGTCATGACTCCGCTTTTAATGCAAGGTAAAAGCTTTGAGGAAGCACAAAATTTAGCGTACGGAGCACTAGAGAAAGTAGGACTAAAAGGCAAAGAAGAAAACTTGCCGAGTATGCTCTCTGGAGGACAGCAACAGCGTGCTAGTGTGGCGCGGGCTATCGTTGGTAGTCCTAAGATTTTGTTTGCCGATGAACCAACAGCAAACCTAGATACGGAATCATCAAAAACTGTTCTCGACCTTTTTTTGCAGTTACATGCCGAAGGGCAAGCAGTGATTATGGTCACCCATGAAGTGGAGTATGCACGACTAGCAGAGCGAGAGATCGTGCTTTCTGATGGAGTGATTACTAGGGATCAGTTGAGAAAAAAAAGTAAACACACTCTTATTTGATAAAATTTTTAATTTATGCCGCTTGAGTAAACAATAAAACTCAAGCGGCGTTCTCAAATATTTGTTGTTTTTTTACTACTTAACTTTTGTAGCTGCAACATCACTTACTGCAATTTCTTTATTCTTGGAATCATACGCCCTGACTCTAAAGAAGCTTATTTGGTTACTTTTAAGGTCTTTAATGGTAGCGTTCGTGCTACTGGTGGATTTTTCTTCACTCCAATCCCCATTTTTATACTTATCAACAAAGACTCTATATCTCTTCGCTCCAGCATAGGCATCCCAAGTTAGCTTTGCTTCACTGTCTCTAGATGAACTTGCAACTATCCCAGTGATCTTCCCAGAAGTAATCGGTGAAGGTGATGGTACTGGGGAACTGGTTGGTCGTATGCTAGGACTACTCGTTGGCCTTGGAGAAGGCGTTGGTGTTGGAGTCACTCGTGGACTTGCTGATGGAGTCGGTGATGCGGTAGGAGGTACTGTTGGTGGTTGCTCTCCTGGTGGCTTGGGTTGAACATGACTACATCCATCTTTGGTGGCAGCATGACAAACTTTGAGGTCATAGACGTCAACCTTTCCGCCTGCTGGCAGACCTTCAGTCGATTGAACATACATTCCTGCTTTGAAGTAAGCACTGTCATATCGCTCATTAAGCTGCCCCACTCTTCGACCGTTGTAGTAAAAGGTAGTGACATCATTCTCTACTTCAAAGGCAACGCTAAAGCGATCCCCTAAGTTGTAATCTCGTGTCAGTGTAAAATCAGGAGCACTGTTGTAGCGATTTGTGTCGACAAAAAGGTGCTTGCCCTCTAGTCTGAAGACAGTTACATCATCTGGTTTATCATGAATTTGCCCTACGACCACATGAGGTTTTCTAACCGGTATTTCTAAAACAGCTTGATCAATAGTCATTATATGATAACCACGAAAACTACTCCAACAAGCTTCTTTGGGTTTGTTTTTTGCTTGGCAGCCCGTCTCATCAAAGGTAAATTCGTTACTAATATCCCGTCTCTCTCTTAGTTCAGATCGAGGATTCTTAGAACCTCCAGTTGTAGCACCTTGCGCAGGAGAATAAAACGTAACTGCGTTACGACTGTTATTAAGTTTAAAGAACATGTCGTGTGTGTATCTGTTTAGTATTGGCTGACCTGGTTTTCCTTCATTAGTAATTTCATCAGGGTCGCCATCGACTGTTGAGGTGTTGACTGGTATATTCAATTTCCAGAAGTTTAGATCAATCAAGTCTGATGGGTACTCAGCTACCATTTGACTTGCTTTGCTTTGATCATACGTATTGGTTCTCTGTAAGCTTTGAGCAAAGACATAGGTAGTTATTAATCCTACTACAAGTAGAAATGCTACAATCCCAATTTGAGTAGTGTGAGATTTCTTGTTAATTGGTTTTATGGATTTAGGCATATAGTTCATCATATATAAAATCATAGGTTACTTGCAAGGAGTGAAAATAGTACTAATCTATGCTTGAATTAGCATATAAGTACTGCTTTGAACACAAATAATTACATTAAGGTTCCGTGATATCTGCAAAGTCAACTGAAAATTTTTTTAGCGGTTTTCAAGAAAATCAATTCAATACTATTCTCTATCACTATTTATTACTAGGCGCCACAATCAATGCTGGAGCTGAAACGACTGGCATTCACCATCCTGATGGCAATACAACTTTTTTTGACACTCACTTACTATTTACATCTAAGGATCAATCTCATGCCTCGTTGGAACACATATCTAGTGAGTTAACCGTACGGTTATTAGCAAATCATATTCAACAATCACCTCAGGTTACAGGAGCGCAACTGCAGCTACTCAAAGGGAAAGGGTATCTGGTTGAGTTTGTTTTTACTAATGACAATATTGTATTAACAATAAGCAGTGCTGAACTTAAAATTTCTTTTGCAAAAAACCCAGTATCAGATTCTAAACCATTCCATGAACCACTGAACCAATCAAGCTGGCAGTTTTGGTTCAACACCCTTCAAAGTACCCTGAGTCCAGGGAATGAGGTTCAATCGGTGCTTCATGAAAAAGCACAATTGCATGCATTGAAATTAGAGGTTAGTACGTTTCTCACCAAATATCTGTCTGATGGCATGTCTGTCTCACCTCCTCCGTTAGATAAACAAAGTTTGGCTGACCTCATTTTTGTTGACAAACGTGATGATGAGGTGATTGCACCAAGAGTAATTACCATCACTGGGTTTGCTGGCAAATCAGTAAAAGATGGCAAGCCAGAGACAATTATGTACCATAATGTGGCAGGCATAATTGTGGTTGCAAATGATTTGCCACTCAGTGATAGAAAAAAGTTGACACGAGCTGCAAAAAATCAGCTCAGGCGTTTATATCCTCAATTACCGGTTGAATGTACTGTTATCACTGTAGACCAAGCGTTGTTTGAACAATGGCAAAAGCATGGTCTAACTAGTCAGACGCAACATCCAAGTACAAGAACATTAGTTGATTATGGTTCAAGTGAGTATCTTAAAACGTCTTCACCACCGCAAGTGACACTGTTTGCACATGGTGTTGAGCAGATTGGTGGTAACCAATTGTTCTTGCGAATTTCCTACGATGGAGGCATCAGTAGAGTGATAGCCCTTGATCCAGGTTGGAACTTCAATGCCGTGCCTGGCTGGAAAAGAATGGGAACACAGCCGACTCCAATGGAAGGGTTACTACCGTATTTTGAACGAGGTATGCTCCCCATTATCACTCGTTACTATCGTGAAGAATTGTTACGAGATTCAATGGGACCGAGAGTAATACTTCAGTTAGAGAAGCTGTTAAACTCAGGAAATTCTACATTTTCTGCCCTTACAATGCCTGGTGTCTTCATTGCCTTAGAAATAACTCATCGTAACTCTGTCGATCTATGCTTTGACTTACTACGTGAAGTTGCAGGTGAGACTTTAGCACAAGCAGAGCGGACTAAACCTGGGTTCTTAGTCAAAGCCAAAAAACTGTTACAGCAGCTTGAACAGAGAATGTATCGAGATAAAACTATTTATGATGGAATTGGAGTGAGTCACAGTCATGCGGATCATGCTTGGGGGTTAGGAGCGGTGCGTCCAGAAATACCCCTGATACTTTCACCAATTACTCGAGCAGCTCTCATCGCAGACCATACAACAGCGGCAAACCCGTTAGCCCGCGATAGTATGGTGATTAGACAAAAAAATTCTGCAAAAGTAGGTCAAAGCTATCCCACGATTGAACGTCCGTTTTTCATACCAATGATTGGAGTACCACTTGAAGTTGCTCCAGATGTTTTTTTGACTGCATTACCAGTTGATCATATGGCAGGCTCTCTAGGGTTTTTTATCGAGGTCTATCATAAGGGTCAGGTGATTGCATCATTTGCATATCCTGGGGATTATAAAACCCCTCGCTTCTTTGATGAACTTATTGGTCTTGGTAAGAAAGTTCATCTCCTATTTCTTGAGGGGACTAATCCTCCAAAAACCGAAAAAACCTCAGCCTTTTTTACAGAGTCAGATGTGAGAAACAACTTTCAACAACTTATTGCTGCGCAATCTGACAACCAAAAGTTACTGATTATTGATATGCAAAAAAATAACTTTGAGAGGATTCGCAATCTAGTAGAAGTATGTCAACAATTAGGCAAAACAGTACTTATGAGTACTGAAATGTTGAATAGACTTATTATCATCATGCAAAGTAGCACGGCTGAAGAAAGTACACTGCAGTTTCTGAATGAAAAAAGAATAAGAATCTGGAAACGTAAAAAAAGTTCATACCCAGCTGACGAGCTACATTTACATGAAGTGTATGGGGCAGTTACAACGGATGAAGTGGCTGCTCACCCTGAACAGCATGTGATTATTAGAACCAGCAATGAATCGCCAGAAAAGCTATCTCAGCTTGCAGAGTGTCCAACAGTATGGGTTATCAGTGGCTCCGAGCCGTTTAATCCAGAGGCAAAGGAGCATCGAACTTATCTTGACCACACTGCTGCGCTTTGGGACTGGACATTTCTAAAAAGAGGTTTTCATAGCAGTGGTCACGCACCTGTACTCACAGCAGATCATCCAGATGCAGAGGCTGGTGTCTTAGCACGTCTGTCAAGTATTAAACCAGGTCAGATCTTGATTGGTCATACAAAGGATAGCCAGTTAATAAAATCTGCAATTAGAGGATATCATGGCATGTCAAACGTGCCAATTATTGATTTTGGCTCAGCAAAAGAAAGGGAAAGAATGCGAGAAATTCCTATTTATTCATCTAAAAAATAATCGTATGAAAAACCTAGTTGATTCTCATAGACATTTCCTACCACTTCATGTACTAGATAGCATGCGAGGAGCGATTACCGTTATTGATACACATATCCACACTAATAGAAGTCCAGACGGGATGAGCCACTGGAAACGAGTGCTACAAGCTATGCTCAGTTATAGACTTGATGGTGGTGCAATAACTGACCATGATACAGTCAGCAAGCAGGGAAAAATGGCCCAATTAGCAGGAAAGCTGAACCTCTTGCACATCTATGGAGTTGAGTTAACTACTGTGTATAAGAATCGTTTCCCACACATTGTTTTACTAAGTGCCAACAGAAATATATTGAATGCTTTACTAAAAAACTCTATCTTACATCCATCGGATATGCCTATTCCTTTGATGTTACGTAAAATGTGTTATGCGGCTACAATTTATACCACTGCTCCTAAGTTAGAGAAAGTAGTCGAGTGGTTGTCTGACCATCCCGAAGTAATTGCTGTAGCAGCACATCCTCGCACTGAAGTAGACCACAATCGTTCCTTTTTAAGGGGCTTACGTGCCGACACGCTGACTTCAATTACCTTACTCGAACTTGAAAAATTTGTTGATGTGATTCAAGGAATAGAGGTGATGAACTCATTGTATAATCCTCATCTTGATAGCTTAAGACTAGATTTTGCCAGGAAAAATAACATGTTGCCATTTGGTGGTAGTGATGCTCATTCAGCAGAAGGTGTTGGACGCATAGTTACTTGGTTTGAAGGCAAGTACAACAATGTTGTAGAACTGTTGGCAGCACTCAAAACCAAACCACTTGGTACTGCCTACCGTGGTGATTCAAAGCTACCTAATTGGTAACTGCAATCTCACCTCCTACACTCGTGATTCAATCGGAAAAAAAATCTATGTCACACCCCGAGTTAACCAGTCATGGTAAGGTATTAAAAAACCGTAGGGTGCGTGAAGTTTTCCGTGTAAATCAAGGTCTACGAGTATATGGCATTGATAGCGCGATACTTGATCTGTTTTCGGAAAATGACCCTGATTTGGGAGTTATCTACACTGCCATTTTTCGTTGTGCACTCGATGGGTATCAATTAGTTAAGTTACTCGCTGTGGTTAGTCATTTAGAAGATTACCGCGACGGTATATTAAGATCACAGGTAATAGCCATTTTAACTGATATCTGTCCAATGCTAGCCTTTTTAATTGAAAAAAAAGACAATAAGCTTGCAGCAGAAAATGTAGTCCATCACATGGGAGACATTCGAGAAGTGTTTATGTATTTTTTGAAAGTGCATGGTGCAAAGTATGTGTCAATCCTAAATAACGAACACTTTGCTAGCATTGTACCGCACTTTAGTTTTTCAATAGTCAGCGCCGCTGATTTAGAAGATCCAGGATTTGATCTGGCAGACTTGAAGAGTAATGACATTAAAGTGCTAGTAACATTTTTTGACAACCCAGTCGCTCTGAAAATGTTAGAGCAGTGTCTAGTGTATCTTATTGAAAATAAATATGCTCAAGCCACACAAGCGCAGCAGTGGTTTGATTACTTGCAAGCTGGATATACGGTAGATCAATTGTTTTTGTCAGAGAATCTTGTCGTAGAAACTCGGCAGCAAGCTGGCAAAAATGGCTTACTTGATTTTATACGACAGTATTTTGATAACAACTTTCAATGGCGACAGCATCAAAAAAAAATCGTCAGAGGTGGCTTAAACTTGGGCAATCTCAAAGAAGTGACTGGCACTGATGGTAAAGTATATTATGTACCTGATCTTCTGTTACAAAGTCATGAGCTGAGAGGTCTACAAGATACCCTCGAAGCAGCAGTGCCAAACCTGCCCCAAATCGTTGCGCTTAGAAATCCAAGCTTTTCACTACCCTACACATTTGGTAGATATCAGAACGGCAAGCTA
>JBILVZ010000047.1:0-3901 GCA_044370175.1 Methylococcaceae bacterium | reverse complement strand
AATTCGGATAAGATAGCACACATGGTACCAGTGCTTCGATGGATAGTAGATCCAGATGGTCAAAGGATTATTCTAGGCTCAGAAGGGACACTGAATCTGACACATCCTCTCCAACAACTAGATAGCTCATTGAGCCGACCTGACGAAATAGTACCAGCTCGCTATGATTTATTATTAGGTCTACTAGTACTACTTTATTTATCACCCGAAATCCACACAAAACTTCCTAAAATGCTCACCACTGAGCGAGCTGATGGCAGTAAAGCAACCCAGAGGTATGGTACGGTTCAGGCATTGATAGAAGTTTTGAGACCATTACTCAATGCTCAACTTGCAGCGTCACCAGCACTACAAAAACTGGAAAAACTTGTGTCTCAATAAACAAAAAGTGTATGTTGAGTTGCAATCAGGATTGTTAGATTGATTGTTATCCATTAGTATAGTCATTATGAAGAGAGCATATATAAAAACACAAAAAACCAATCAGATGATTGAGCTTGAATCTGGCAACAATGCTCTTTTAGCAAAAGTGATTGACTCAATTAATACTTCGTCAGAAATTACAACGCTGTGGAAAGTGACTAACGTAACCGCCATTAATAGATTGGGCATGACTGATCATGGTATATCTCACTTCTCAATTGTGGCTACCAATGGTTTAAAAATAGCTCGACTCTTACAAAAAGAAAATATTGAGTTCTCGGTTACACAAGACTATGGCTTATCAAATCAATATGCTGAAGTTATCATTGTCTTGGCATGTTTGCTCCATGATTTGGGAATGTCAATTCACCGAAATGATCATGAATTGTATAGTCTTTTCTTAACTAATACCCTATTAAGGGAGATGCTGGTAGATTTTACTCCAGAAATCAAAACCATAGTAATCTCTGAAGTGCTACATGCCATAATCTCACATCGCAGTGATGGCAGCCCACTGACAATTGAGGCAGGCATAGTTCGTGTTGCTGATGCACTTGACATGTCTGGTGGCAGAACGCGGCTGCCGTATGATGAAAGTAAGCTCGATATTCACTCAGTCTCGGCCCTTGCAATTGATGAGATTGAAATTGTAGAAGGTACTGCCAAGCCAGTTCAAATTAATATTGTGATGAATCATACAGCGGGCTTATTCCAAGTAGATGAGTTACTCAAGAAGAAAGTTGCAAGTTCTGGTATCGAACAGTTGTTGGAAGTCAAAGTTTTCATTGACCGAGGAAATGGTCGACAGCATTTTAAAGATCTATCAAAGTTAAAAAGGTAAATAATGGAACAAGTTTTATATTCAATTATTTTTCTTGCTATATTGATAGCTCTATTTGCTCTATATGCACGACTGACTAATCCCTTCTTTCGTTTTACCATTGTCAGTGACCCCTTGAAAGACTTTTCATTTGATACAGATATTGAGCTTGGAAGCGACCACAGATTTACGGTTAGACACAGAAAACTATATAAGGGCATTGCCCTGTTTAAAGCTGGATGGCATATCATTGCCAATGCCTGGAGCAAGAAAAGAAATAAAGAATTTAATACCTTATCAGAAATAATTTCCCACATTCACAAATTGCGATTCAACCCACAGCTTCCGTTTATTATATCTGGTGATCATTTCAGTATCTTATATCCACGCTCTCTAGGAATTTTTTATTACTCTTGTCTTGACCCAAGAATTCCCTCTTCTATAGATGATTGGAATAATCGTCAACAGATCTATGCTAAAACCTTGCTCTATGCGCTGAAGGTTTTTTCACAGTCAGACAGACTAGCTACAACAGTTGTCCCTATCTCACGCCACTCAGTTGCCCTGCTTAGTATTTATGCCTATCCCTCTGATACACTCTATAGTCTTCTTGTAGCTTTCGAGAATTTGACTACTACAAAAACTATTACCGAGCGATACCCATTTACTGCGTTACAAACTCATACCTTGGACACTCAGCAGCTTGCAGACGAGATGCTTGAGCGATACTCATCAACGTTGATTTGGCATTGGAATAAGTACTCCAAGGATGCTCTTGATCCTGAAACAGGACTGATCAAGAAACACTGGTTGCTATCTGGTACCAAAGATATTGCTCGGAGAAAATCAGCATTTTATGATAACGTCATATACTGGAAAACATGGCAACTAGCTCAAGAGTTAGGGATTATAAAGATGAATAAGAGAGGCCTAGCTGCACTCAAGGATCGTATTATCAGTACTTTTTGGGTTGAAAGAGAAGGTTTATTCCTTGAAGATTTGTCTGAGCAGTCACAAGCTGGCTCTCTGGGTTCGGCAGATTGGCTGATTGCCTACCAAACAGGATTTTTATCACCATCTGTCCCTGAAGATCTTCAGTATCTAGAACAAGCTGTGAATACTATTATCATACGAGGCGAGGATCAACCTTTCGGGCTGGCTTATCATACAGATTATCGTCCCTGGCAACCGTACCTACCTGTCAAGCTGGCTGCTCCACTCTATGCTTCACGCGTGATTTGGAGTCACTGGGGTATTGAGTACATTAAGGTATTGATACACCTGAGTCAGGTTACAAAAAATAGTAGCTACCTACAACGAGCTCGAGAGCAATATGCACAGTACGAAAATAACATTATCACAACTGGGGGATACCCTGAAGTTTATGCCCCTTCTGGCGAACCCTACAAACATCATGGATACACAAGTGTTCATTTAACCGGTTGGATAATTAACTTCGAACAAGCCAAAGCAATGTTAGAGGCAGCAGGTTAACGTTGTTTGTGTAAAAGCTCTATGTTTCCGCTTGCTGAGTTTTAGTTGCAATTGTACTAAGTAAGTGATCAGCGTATACCCTAGATTATGTTTTTCCACTTGCGTTTAATTCTTCAATGTATGGTTCTATTGAGTTAGCAGACATTTTCACCTCCATTCTATATTCGTCTTGTGGAACTACTGTTATCGTATCCGCCCAGAAGCTGCCATAAACAGCGTTCGTATTAATCGGTATTTTTCTAATGAAATGTCGTAAAGTTGATTCAAGTCCAGCGTACAATATCAGCACATATGGAACAGCAGTTATGAAGTTATAAGCAGGTTCATCACCATGACGATGATCAGTGCCAGGTTCATAACCAGCATAAAGTACAAACCAAACGTCTTTTAATCCACTTATATCCTCAGGAGTGGGAATTGTAGCGTCACCTACAAAACTTGGTCTCAGCTGATCAATCCATCCTAAGACATCAGACTCTGGTATATGAATAAGTTCTAAAGGATGTAGCTCTTTAGTCGCCATAGACTGCTTTATGATTATTAATAAAGGACTTAGTACCAGAGCTTAGAAAAGTGGCAACTTGGTAAGATTCAAATACTTTATTTGAAGGCATAAAACAGTAATATGTCTCTCACAATTGTATGCCAATACAAGTGCACAATGCAAGCATGAAAGTTGCTAATGATCTTGACTCATGAGCTATAATACAATTACATAGTAAACTTGTGGGTATGGATGTAAATAGTTAATCACCGTTATTTATTTGGATAATTTTCACCCCAAACTAAGTTTAATCTGATATTGCATTTGTTCGCTCTACTTTCCCATTTTGAGGATTAATAACAGCTTCAAGCTTTGTGTCATCGGTAAATGATGCAACTGTTAAATATAGCTTTTGCATAGCATCATAAGCTATTGAGATATGCTTATTAGAAAGTTCTGAATTAACTGCTAAAACAGAATCTATAACAACTTCGCCATTTCGTTTAAAAATGAAAACGTCCAGTCCATCACCGCTCCCCTTTTCTGCTGCAAAATAGTCAGTGTGAATATCGCACGATACATTCCGGAATAGGAAGGTAAGCGTGAAGGTAGGAAGATCAACAAGGGTACGAAGAAATATTGAGATGTTTTCTGGGAATAGCCAGTATGATTGGCTGATG
>JBILVZ010000053.1:0-5125 GCA_044370175.1 Methylococcaceae bacterium | reverse complement strand
AGTGTTAGGGCTTGTGGTACAATACCTCTCGCATCGGAGGATCTACCGGTTGGGGAGTTGGGGTTACGAACAGTTGAAGTGATGCGATTACTGAAGTCAACAGGGAATCCATCAAACAGTATTTCTCGCTTACCATCTGCTCCTATGGCCCCCTCCTTGGTCTTGACTTGGTATGCTGGATCCTTTAGTGCTGTCCCAATGTACTTGAGTGCCTCTGCCTGTATAGCTGATGCAGATGGTACAACCTTTTGACTGTTAATCCAGTTGGACAAATGCAGCATGGTCTCTGCTGTTAGGGTTTCAACCCTTGCACGTCCACCACCTCCAGTCTTCTGGATTGTATCTAAGCCTGCACCTTGGATAATGGCTCTTGTAAACTCGGCTGTTGCCAAACCTTTAATCGAGGATTCCTGAGCTTTGATTACCTCATTACCGGCGTTGAGTGGACGCTTGCTTCTGAAGAAGTCTGCCTGGGCATTGGTCAGCTGACCATCAAGCATCATCTGCTCAAGGCGATCTTCCGATGGAATCTCTCCTGTCTTTTCCCAGGTATCGACAACCGCTTCAAAGGCATTCTCTGAGGCAGTAATAGGACGTGTGTTGAAGTCCTGCAGCTCTTGCTGTGCCCTAGGGCTGTTGGCTTCAGACAGTTTGCCCAGCTGAGTCTTGTACCACGTATTGGCTTCAACGATCTTGTTGGGATCGCTTCCTGCTGCTTTCAATCGCTCTTGATGCTCAAGTTTGAGTTGGGGCACAAGGCTATCGGCAGCTTCAATGGCCATCCGAACGTTGTTACGATCCTCTGCTTCAAGGCTATCGTAGGATTCACGGAATGCAGCTTGATACCTGGGATGCTCTCCCCATGATCCGAGTCCAGGCTGCTCGTTGCTGACATTGGATCTCTCCAGTTGAGCCAATAACTCAGGGTCTCCCACACGTACAGCATAGCTGAGTACAGCTGGTATAAGTACGTCATTGGCCTCCCTGTTACTTAGACCTGTGGCTCTCAATGCAGTGGTTTTGGAGTTGATCCATTCAGTCATCCCATAGAAGTCATCCTTGCCTATGCCAGCCGCTTCTACACCAATACTGAGTGTGATGTCCTCCCTTTCCTGCTCTTGCTGTTGCTTCCTATTCTCATTGATTACCCTTTCAGCCGTCTGGGCATTGACCTCAGTGGATCTAGGGTACAGGTGTTCAGCCAGGATTGCTGGGTTGACATTTTTTAGTCCAGCATTCTCAAGTAGGAATGCAGCCCCAGCATTGATTGCCGCAAACGTCTCCGCAGAGCCACGGGCAGCCAGCTCCTTGGGACTGATCATCTGACCAGGATTCAGGGGATCTGGGATGATCTTCTCATCTGAGTTCATCCAGGTGTTGATGCCTACCTGCCACTCGGCAGCCATCTTTCTGGTGGCGCCAACAGCACGATAGTAGGCTCTCCAGCTTCTCCTGATAGGAGACTTCTTTCGCTGGTCTTCAGCCTGGATAGCATCAGTCTGAGCCAGCACCTCATTAGCCTGCCCTTCAGCCGCTGCAGCTGCCCCTAGGACTTTTCCAGCTTGGATGACAGTTTCCTGATCTTCAATTGGCATCCCCTCAGAAGCACCAAGGGCAAGACCTATGCCTTTCTCCTTGTTGATGTAGGCCAGCTCCTGGTCCCTGATGATACTAGCTGCAGTTTCAGAGATAGCAGCAAACGACTTGAGGTTCTGGTCACGTACCTCAGCATTGAGCCGTAGGGACCGTTGCCTGATGTCCTGATCTACAGCTCGTGTTTGTTCAGCCTGCCGAAGGCCAAGCTCTTGTCCCCTCAGGAACGTCTCGTTGCTGAATTGTTGGGCACGTTGGAAGTCATCCAGGCGAGAACGAAGGAACCTCTCATTGGCTGCATCGTTCTGCCTGAGTGATCTTGAGAATGTTTCTACCTGGAACTCACCTGTAGAAGCGGCGGCAGCCTGGGAACTTTCAAGTGCCCGGTTGTCAGTCCGTTGTTGTACTTCTCCAGCTCGCTCCAGGCTTCTGTTGAAGTCAGCCTGTTGCTTGGCTGCAGCACCTGAACGGTCAACCGCAGCGACCGTGATTTTACCAGTTGCCATGTTGTTCTACTATGGAGGTGTTATGGGTGTTGCTGCGGGTGGTCTGGCGTTGTAGGCTTGTATGCCACTTTGAGCTGCACCTAAGATCCCCTGAAGGAGGAGACCACCAGATGCGCTGGCTGAGGTGAATCCTTGCTGACCAAGTACAGGCATAGGAGCCCGAATCGGCCTTGCTGGGATGATGGCCCGGTTCGCCCGTGTTGCAGCCAACGGAATCGGAGCCTGGAATGGCTGAGGCAAGAACGAGCGAGGAGTCTGAAGAGGATCCAAGATTTGAACCTGATCCAGTGGCCTCAGCACACGGTTCGATTCAGCTTGGTTCATCTGACTCATGGCCTGTAGCCTGGTGTCGGCCAAGTTGTTATTTGCTTCAAAGATTCCTTCACGTTCCCGCAGGTTGTTCTCGGTCAGTGAGAGGTTGGCCAGGGTAGCCTCAGATTGGAGCCGGATGTTCAGCTGCTCCCTCTCCGCATCCGTGAGGGTGCTCTGGAGGTTGGTTGCAGCAGCCAGTTTGAGCAACTCGGACTGTCTCTCCTCACCAAAGAACGCCAGCTCGATCCCCAGCACACCAAGGGCAAGGGAGGCCTGGTTAAGGGGGTCCTGTATGAGGCGGTTGGCGCTCTGCCCTTGACGGCCCGTAGCTGCCGCCTGGGCGCCCCTGGAAGAGGCCTCCCGCCGGGTCTGGTCCTGAGTGGCCGTGAACTGCTTCATTCGCTGCCTGACGGCCTTCTGGAGGTCTTCCCCGGAAAGGCCAGCCTGCTTCAGTTCGTTGGCGAAGCGTGCCTCCTGAGCCTTGGCCTGATTGATGGCCTGCTTCTTGCTCTGGTTGAAACCTTCTTGAACCTGACCACGTTGGATGGCTAATCCAGCTCTCTCAAACTTGAGCCTCTCCGTGATGTAGCTGTAAGACTGAGCTGCAGCTGCCGCAATGAGTTGGGTGTTCTGAGAGTAGGTCCTCTCCGATTGCTCAAACTGGCGAATCTGAGCCCGCTGATCAGCAGCTTGAAGAGTTCGCTGGAAGTCTACATCTCTCTGGTTCTGAGCATTGACGGAGAGGTTCTGGATGTCAAGATTGGTGCTGCGTATAATCCAATCAGCAGCGTCAACACCATTCTGAGATCGCCATGATTGTAAGGCTACAGCCCTTTCCAGGTCACGACTCATCCGAGCCGAAGCTACAGCAAAGTCGTAAGTGAGATCGGTTTGGGCCTCATTGAGTTGCCAGCTACCTACCTGGGTATTGAAACTTTCGATGCGCTGCTGATTTGCATTGCGGCGAGCATCCTCTTCCGCGTCCCTGGCTGAGTTAGCGCCGAAGATCCCACTTACTATACTGCCAACAGCTTGCGCCCCAGCTATTGCCAAACTTACTGGTTCCATATTGTCTTACCTAGGTGTAATTCCTCGTGTGGAGTATGTGCCTTGCCATGACACTTCTTGGATGTTGGTGGGTAGAGAGTCAGGTGCAATCAGAGTCACCTCAGCTTTATCACCATCAGCCATGATTGGAGCAGATGCTTGTGCAACTCGGTACATGGCTACATCCCCAAGCAGGTAGTTGGTAGGGGTTTTGAGGTCACATCGTCTCGTGAAGTCAGGCCGTCCAGGGGACTGCACCTTTACCTCAAAGGCTCCACTTGTGTAGGCCCGTACAATGAGCCTGCGCACCTTGGGAGGAAATACCACTTCGGATCTATCCCCACGGACGTACATGTGAGGCAGCACTGCAGATGCCACGAATGGGAGGCCAATGATGATGTTGCCAGTCTTTGTGTCCTCTTCAATCTGGAGGATGCCAGACGTGATGGATCCATTCAGGAATACGCCTGTCTTCGGCCCGTCAACGATGAACACAGTCAGCTCTCCAGGGAAGTCATCATAGACCGTCCCATTGAGATCAACTGAGGTGATCCCTGTGATGACATTGAAGGTAGGGTTGACTGGATACAGTTGGAGATCGAGACGTGGGTTGAAGGTCTTCCCGTCGAACTCAATAAATCCACGAGGATCGGTTACCGACAACCTGAAGCGGCTGATGGCTGTGACACCGTTGAAGTCTCCAACAACATACATGTAGTCATCTAGCATGTAGATGTGTCGGATGGTGGACTCCAGGATGTACCGGAACCAGGCTGCTTGGATGCGTTGCCTCCCAGCTTCTGCCCATCGCCAGAGATAAACTGTGTTTTGCTCCTGCTCTGACACGCACGCCAGGATCCCAGCGTCAGCGTCCGCATCTGCCGTGAAGACAAAAGGCGGAATGTAGGTTGGAGCCTGGAGGTTCAATACCTCAGGTCTGCCAAGGTTGGGGTCCTCATCTGCTCCAGGGAACATCTCGTAGAACCTTACACCACCAGGAGCCTCTTCAGTCACAAACCAGGAGAGTTGATTCCTGATGGGACGGATTGCGGTGGAAGTTCTGATCTTGGAGATCGAGGTCAGTTCGGCACTTCTTGGGCTGAATGCTTCATCCCTAGTCCTGAGAGCATACTGAGCATCTTCAGAAACAAGGACCAGCTGACGATTGTAGGGAATGGCGTATCTGAAAGTTAACCTTGAAGATGCTCCTGCATTCAGGTCAACAGGATCATCATCTAACACCTGGATTGCTGAGGTAGGCCAGAAGTTGTAGTAGTCCCCTGCTTTGCTGGTTATCACAGTATCTTCACTCATTAGCACAAGTCTGTTGAGATAAAAGCCTATACCGGTGATGTAGGAGTCAACAAAGGTTGGCCAGGGTATCGTGGATAGCTCCCCTACTGAACGTCCTGTCCACTTCTCGTTGGCAAACACAGGATTGAATAGCGTCTGAGTGGCTACCGTCGAGATGGTAAAAGCGTCTCCATTTAGAGCGGTGACAGTTGAAGCAGCAGTGTAACCTTGGCCACCTGTGACCACCTCAGCAGCTGTAGGGGCTCCACTAGAGTTGGTGTTGGTGACGGTGATTTTGAGGCCCTTACCACTGCCACCATAGAGGGGGATCGTCTGTCCGATTCCGTAGCGCCCCCTGTAGGTGCCTGTGGGGG
>JBILVZ010000044.1:0-5317 GCA_044370175.1 Methylococcaceae bacterium | reverse complement strand
CTTGATTATTGAACCAGTTTTTCCTCATGTCATCACTCCCAGGAGTAACCTCCAAAATAAAAGACACTATTTCTGGGTTTTGATTCTTTGCATTAAAATAATTTTCTAAATCTTTCTTTTCTACAGTATACGCACCGTAATCTGCTTGATATGCGAACTGCATTGGCAAGGTATATTCTTTTAAAGCACCTAAAAAGTAAAGGTATTGCCAATCAAAATCGTAGATGTGAGCCGCAAAGTGATATGAAGCAAATGGCCTTTGTCCTGCTTCATCACGAATAGCAGACAATGTCCTTTTTTTTACTGGCAAAAATGATTGAGAATTTTGTTGCACCATGTAATCTCTAACAAAGAATGAATAGGTTTTTGTTATTGGCGTTAGAAGATACAATGCAAATAATAAATATACGTAAAAAACCATTCTACCCTTTAGATTATGTAGTATAAAGTCTAGCAATTGGGCAAATGAAATAATGTATAGCGGTAATAATCCGATAAGATACCACGAGTTATAATGAAAGAAGCTAAACAAACCTAGGGCACCCAGCGTCCAATAAATTATTTCATGTGGGAACGTAATAAAATTAGAAAGAGGACTTTTTGCCTTAGAATAAAACATAATGAATACTAGTAATCCACTTGCATACAGTATTGATACAATAGAAATCTTAGGGAAGTTAGGAATATTAATTTCAGGCGTTATATTTAACAACGTTTCAGAATAAATACTTTGCAGCACAGTGGTAAGTCCAGGTTTAGGTGCACTTACATCAGGACTAAAAATGTATTTTGCAACTGCTTTTACTTGGATAAAGTCATGTCTTACTTCAAATGCAAGCTGAGGCAAAAATGGCAGTGTAAAACCAAATACCAGTAGAATAATTTGTACTAGCTGTAGCTTTATCCTATTTCGCAATATAAATACAGCTATAAAAATAGGGTATAAAACAGCAAACGCAGTTGAAAAGTGAAATCCTAACGAAGCTGTCAATCCTAGAACAAAATACTGCCAGTTTTTTAATTTATTTCTTTCCTTTAGCTTTTTAAGAAAAATTAACAGCACTATAGTAAGGAGTACCATTGGAAATGGATTCCATGCGCTAATCGAGATTGACCAGGATAAACTAGATGCTGTAAAAACTAATGCGGAGGTTTTGCCAAAGTATTTATACAAGAGAAAAATTTCCATTAGTACTAGTAGCAACATTGTCCAGACAAAACCCACTGGTTCGCCATTGAAAATAACAAATGCGGGAGCAAGCAAATAATACCAAGCTGGACCAAAAAATAAGCCCGGTATACTAGTCCATGGCCCAATAAACTTTATACGTTTATTAAGTACAAGATCCATGACAGCAAGAGAATCTTTTCCATGATCAAAGGTAAACGGTATTGACTCATAATATAGTATTGGGATACGCGTCAAGATAGTTATCAATAGCAACAGTATTAAAAACCAGTTTTTTAAAACTCTGATGTTAATATACTCGTAGATTTTATGCATCATACATTTCTCTTCAAGCTCCAATACATCCACCATACAATATACTGTATCTTCTGTTTTAGTGTACCATTTTTCCAGGTAAAAATCTGTGCGTTTCTCCAACTCATAGCGTCTATTTTTTGTTGTCCAAATACATCTGAGTGGGTTGACTCATGTTTGTGGTACACAACAGCAGCACTTTCAAAAAGAACTTTCCAGCCCTTTTTTCTTGCCCTAAATGATATATCAATATCTTCCCAGTATGCTGGATAGTACACTCTGTCAAAACCGTTAAGTGCAAGCCACTTTGCTTTTTCAAATACAGCACTGCCACCACTCGCCCACGCTGTTTCACCGCTCTCAAAGTTTATAGCACGACTATGCTGAAATAAACCCCTTCTAAAAAATAAAATATTCTTGCCACTCTTTTGTCCTTGTTCTGTGCTTTCATATTCCAAGCAACCAACGGCAAATACATTCCCATCTTCAAAATAAGGAGCAAGGTGTGTCAAACAATCAACCTGCGGAAGAACGTCATTATTGCATAAGAACACTAATTCATGCTCAGCAAAAAGCATTCCGAGATTAGCTGCGCCAGCAAAACGAAGATTATTTTTTAACTCAACTACAGTGAGTAAAATAGTTTTATCAGCAACTTCTACATGATTTGCATACACAGTGTACTGGATAGCTTTTGGTTGTGGGTAATAATCAGTAGGACAGTGGTTGACAGAAGGGCTAGCGGCAACAAGTTTGTATTTCTCGCGTAGATAGACAACTGTATCATCAGTGCCTGCATCTTCTACAACTACTACTTGATCACCCGTTCGGCAACATGCAAAGATTGCTGGCAGATTTTTTCGCAATAAATGAGATGCTGAGTACGTTGGTATTACAACACTAATTTTTTTCATACGCTAAATAATTTTAAAACTTTCTTGCCGAACTCACTTTTTGAAAATTTTTGTGCCTGTCTAATCGTTTTTACTTTCATTTTCTCTAACTTTTCTGTATCTACTATGTACTGCATCGTTTTTTGAATACATTCATCTACAGTCGACCAGTTTAAGTCACCATACAACTCTCCAAGCACCTCACGTTGTCCGCCTTTGCCCACTACAAGTGGCACTACCCCAGCTGCCATTGCCTCAATAGTTGTAATGCCAAAGTGTTCTACACATTCTGGATTGAGCTCTTCAGCAACCTCAAAACCAGTTGCATGCCAGTAGAGTGTAGCTCGCTCATAGAGTTGTAGTAGTTCAGCTCTAGTGGCAGTAGTTATAAACTCAATTGGGTACCCCTGCGCTGCCTGTTTTACCTCATCAAAATAATTTTGATCTTCTATGTTTCCCACTAAATATAACTTCCAATTTTGTACTTGCTTCGAGTTTCTATCAAAAAGTTTTTTGAAGACTGCAACTAAGACGTCTTGCCGTTTACTGTGGAGCTGTCTGAAAAAACGACCAACATGTAAAATTATTTTTTCCTTTTCTTGCTCTTTAAATTGATCAATATCTACCATTGGATGCAAGACAGTTCCAACTGTAACCTGCCAATTTTTTTCAATTATCCGTTTTGTAAATGCTGAGTTAGTATTGATTGAGTGCCAGCAGTTCAGTTTAGATCTACTTGCAAATGAAAGGCTTGCTGTAAAAGGAATTTGAATATGTAAATAATTGTACTTTGCTAAACTAAAAAATAATGAACCATCAGTTACATAATAGAGTGCATCAAATCTATTAGTCCACAGTAGTTTTGTGAAAAAATTTACAGAAGTACCTAAGGGAGTGTAAATAAAAGAAATTTTTTCAAGAGATGCACCATAAAACTTCTCATACTCAGCAACAACATTTTTTAAGTCAGCTGTGCCATACCCTTTCGATATATTTTCAGCTGGTATAGCAATACATACCTGATGAACTTGAGCAGCTTCTAAAGCCACATCTAGGAGATGTTTCTCACCACCACCAAAGTGATTTGGGAAGTATGGCGAAAAAAAGCAGATTTTCATATACTCTTTTCATTCTTCCACAGTTCAACAATTTTCTGCTCTTCTTGCTGATATCGTTCTCGTATTGATGGAATCTGTTGCAACTCCCAAACCTGTGCATATATCAAAAACTTGTTTATAGCTTGAATACATCCTTCAACAATTCCTGCCTCACCATCTTTGTATCCTTTGTTAAAAACTACTCTCCGTAAAAATTCCATTACAGCTTTGCGGATCATTGTCAATATTTTTACTCGTGGGATACCCGCACTATATAGTAGGTCAGCTTCTCGATATGTCCAACTAGCAGATTTAAATAAGCCACTTCTAATATCTCTATGAGTTAAATGTATCAATTTATTTTGTAATACACCGACTGTTCCAGAAAACTTTGGAGTTTCATGCACAATACCAATCCACTCCTTAAGTTCAGCAACTTTAAAGATACGTTCTACCATATCATTTTGCCAACCTCCATAACTAAACTTCTTTCCAAAAAAAACGTTAGTTCTTATAAGGGCAAATACTGTGGCAGTTTTCGCAAGCATCTCTTTCAAGATTTCTTTTGCCAATGCAGGCGAAACCCGTTCGTCAGCATCAATATACAAAATCCATTCAGTATTGATGTGTTTGAGTGCTTCATTACGCAGCATTGCAAAAGAGTTAGCACTGGAAGAAACAACTTGTGCACCTCTACTTTTTGCGATCTTCGCCGTTGCGTCTGTAGAACCATTATCAATTACCAAGAGCTCACTGCACCAGCTCAGTGTATCAAGACACGCACCGATCATCTCTGCTTCATTTTGTGCAATTACAACTGCAGTAATTGATGTTTTGTTCATATAACTGGCTGTTTTCCTAGTTGATTGGTTAAAAAGTGAAAAGCACCAAGTCGCTCATATTTGCTTCCTGAAAGCAAAAAACGCAGTACAAGTTTATATAACACTACCTTTGTTTTAAAGGTACCATAGCGTTGAAAAAATAGAAATCGATTCCGTGTTTGGTAGTACACATGAATGAGTGATCCTGAGCCATTACTAGAGCCTGCATTAATATGCCAAACTTTGGCCTTGTCGGTATAGCGAATTTGATACCCAAACTGTTGTGCTCGCAAGTTAAAATCAACATCTTCTAAATATAAAAAATATCTACGGTCTAATAAGCCAACTTTCTCAAAGATCTCCCGTTTTACGAGCATACAGCAGCCAGTGGCAAAGTCAGATGCTGTTTGCCTCTCAAACTGCCTGCGATCTACTTCATCTACACCCCTATGGAATGCAACTAAGTGCTGCCAATCGATACTACCACCAGCATACCAGAGCACATTGCCATGATCTTTCAAATCGTAACTTGCAGCATGGAACTCTCTGTTTTTTGCGAAATAAATTTTAGGCGCAACAATACCTGCTCTTGGATTTGCCTGAGCTTCTTGTATTAAAACCTCGAAAGCATTGGCGGCTACCAAGGTATCGTTGTTTAGTAAGATAATGTAATCTGAGTTAAACTCTTCAATTGCATAGTGAATGCCTAGATTATTACCACCAGTAAATCCTAAATTAGCTTCACTACGCAAGAAATGTATCTGCTGATCACGCTCTAACTCTGGTTTTTGGTAGGCAGCTGTAGAGCCATTGTCCACTACAACTACTGCATATTCTGAAGTTTTTAACGTTATCGTATCCAGACTGCGCAGACAATTTGTTGTTTCTGCATCTGAATTGTAGTGAACTAAAATTATAGTTGTGTGTATCACAGTCCCTATTATACTCACATTCCACAAGAAGTACCAATTATAAGTAGAGTTCTGGGAGAAGTTTGTCTGTCCCTACCTCAGGGTTATGTTT